>CAYMGA010000098.1:0-4680 GCA_964389865.1 uncultured Nitratifractor sp. | reverse complement strand
ACCAAAGGGATAAGCAAAAGTATTGACTTTTATATTTAATATATTCTCTAACTCTCTTTTATTTTCTAAAATTTCTTCTTTTGCATCTTTTAGAGATAATTTAGGCAGTGATGGATGATTTATTGTATGTCCTCCTATTGTAACTAAAGGGTCTATTGATAACTCTTTTAACTCTTGCCAACTAATGCAAAGTTCTTGTCTTTGGTTATCTAAACACTTTTTTATATTATAACTACTTAAATATTTTATTAAATTATCTTCTAAATTTTTATAATCAAAATTTAAAATCTCTTGTTTTAATAAGCTAAAAGCTATCTCTTTTTCTTTTATAGTTTTAGTGTTTATTACTTGAGTTGAAGTTATAATTTTATCTTCTTTCATAATAATTTTTGCAATACAATACCACCAAAGAGTAGCACTCTTATTTGGGAAAGAGGAAGTTACATATATTGTAAATGGAATATTATATTTTTTAAAAATTTTATATGCATTTGTATAGTTATCTTTATATCCATCATCTAAGGTAAATATTGCAAATCTTTTTTTTGACTCTTTTTTTAATCTATCTTCTAAATTAGATATACTTATAAAATCATAATTTAAATCGATAAGCTTTTTTATACTATTTTCTAAATACTCAGGAGAAATTTTTAAATTTTCAACACTTGGTAATCCACTTTTATCTCTATTTGCAACTTGATGTATCATAAAGATAGTACCTTTTCCACCTATATAATTTTTTAAAATAGTAGGTGTTGGCAGTAAATTTAAAACTTTTTTTAACACAACCTACCCTTTAGTAGTTATATTTTTTTGCATAAATATTAGGTAAAATTTTTGCATTAGTTGCAATATCATTTGAGTAATTTGGGTCTGGTTTCATATAGTTTTTACCATAACTTGCTTCTAAATGCTCTTTATAATTTTTTGGTACCATAAATTGTTTATTAAATAGGTTAATATAGCTAAACCCTGCATATTTAAATGATAACTCTCTAACTAATAATCCTCCAAACTCTTGAATTGTTTTATCCCAACTGTAGCCCTCTTTATTTAAAAATGTATGACACACCATTTTGTCATCCTTTTTAAAAAAGTAGAATATATCGATATATATACCATCTTTTTCATAAGTATCTTCTCTTGCAACTATTCCATTATTTGCTATAAAAGATATTTTCTTTTTAAATCCATATCTATTAAAAAATTTTTCATGCTCAATACTATAATCTCTTGCCCACATACCTAAATCTATATCTATATCATGCGATATAAAACCCTTTTCTCGTATAGCACCAAGTAGTGTTCCAAATATAAGCCAATAATCTACTCCTATCTCTTTAAAGACACTATCAATTCCAAATAACACATCTTTACCCTTTTTAATAAAGAGTCTATTTTGCTTTTTATTTTTATATTTAACCATTGTAGCTCTATAAATTGCTCTAAATATTTCTGCTAAAACATTATTTTTCTCTATTAAAAATTTTAATTTTTTCTTCATTTTATAGACTCTCTAATAAAAATTTTCTCTTTCTTAAAGCAAGAAATATTATTAAATATACTACTATCAAAAACAATATTCCTAAAATTAAACTATTTTGAATAGTAAAATTATATCTAAATAGATAATTTATACCCATAAGTCCAATAGTTAATAGTATATAAAAAAGGCTCTCTTTTAAATTTAATGGAGTAAATTTAAAAAGATAAAAAACCTCTATATATTTTAGTAAATTATATATTACCATAGATGCTGAAATTGCTATTGCAATGCCATAAATATTATCTTTAAAAAAGTATATTAAACTTAATCCTACCACTAAACGAACACTCTCGTTAAATATTTCATATTTTTCATTCTCAGTTGCTCTAAGAATATTACCTGTAATTCCAGTAATCAAATCTACTAAAAAGCCAACTATTAAGATTAGAAAAAATATAGGAAACATTCTATATCCATCACCTAAAAATTGGGCTATGTAATCCCTATTAAATAGTAAAAATATTAAAATTGGTAATACTATTAAAAGCTCTATTTTTACATATAAATTATATAACTTTCCAATAGATTTAAAATCTTTTTCTCTATAAAATTCATGGATTTTAGGTAATAAAAATTTAACAAGAACTCCACCAATTAAACTGAAACCAGCAAAAAAGAGTAATACAATAGATAAAGATGCCAACTGCTCATATCCACCATACTGTTTTTGTAAAATTTGTGCAATGTAGGTAAAACTGCTTCCAATTATGCCAATTAAATAGAACTTCCAAGCTCTAGTAAAAATATCTTTTTTAATAAAAAATTTAGGTTTAAATTTAAATATATTGTAAATTGACACTAAAGAGTAAGAAAATAAAAATACATAAAGATAATATATCGCCTCTTTTAAATTAAAAAAAATAGCTAAACTAAATAGAGTAACTAAGAGTAATCTTGGCAACAATGCCCCATAAAATATAGATAAAGAGACCTCTTTTTTTGAGTTATACTCCAAAGCAATACTCTTAACTATAACTATCAAAAAAGAGATAATTAAAATTAGAGCTATAGTGTAACTAGAGTCTATATAAAAGCTTTTTAAAATAAAAAAAGCAGGTAAAGAAATTAGTAAAAATAAAATAACTTCTATTGTAATAAATAAAGAAAAGGTATTTTGTTCATTATTTGTAATTTTACTACCCATATATAAAGATGCATAATTGATACTTATTAAAAGTGCCAAAAGATTAATAAAAGAGAGATAATAAGCAATCTCTCCATATATAGATGCACCAACTATTTTTGCTATTACAAAATTAAAAATAAAAAATATACCTGAAGACAAAGCAGTTAGTACAAATGAGCTAAATATTTTTTTAATCATTGTCTATTTTTGCTGGTAAATAGTTTGTAATTTTAAATTTACTCTTATTAAATGCCCATTGCTTATATGCATACTCCATATAATCACTCCCATAAAATAGATTTAATTGAAAATCAATATCCGCTGGTGCAAATAGTTTAAGATCATAAAAATCAATCTTTTTTAATGGATATATTTTACTCTTTTTAATCTTTCTATTAAAGCCAAAAATAATTAAATCTTCTTGCTCTTTGTAAAAAAAAAGATCAATATGCAAACTATTAATTTTGCTTAAATATACCCTTATAAGCTTTTTACCCACTATTGAATAATCTATATCCTCTTTTATGTAATACTTCAAACCTAACTTATCTTTGAGAGTTTTTAATATCTCTTGGCTATCTTTTTGGGCAATCACAATATCAACATCTGTATCCCAAGGAATTAATCCTTTATGCCTTACAGCACCAAGCAAAGTTCCAAAAGATATAAAATATTCAAGATTACTCTCTTCTAAAACTTTTGTAACATCTTTTAAAATATTATATAAATGAGTAGCACAACAAATAGGAGTATTTTTCCCAAAATATTCATATTTGTAATTTGGACTTTTTTTATTGTAAAAACACCTCTTTGTATCTTTTGTGCATTTGTAATTTTTATTACTCTTTGCTAAAGTAGAAAATAGTAATCCATCTATTAATTTAATGCTATTTTTAATGCTTTTAGGTATTAACTTTTTAATATTCACTCTTACTCTCTTTAAGAATATTTGTTAAAAAGTTATAAACCTCTTTTAATTTTGTCACCTTTATATTTAACTCTTTTGCCTTATTAATTGTATATTTTAATCCAACTTCCACATCTTCACTAAAGTATCTTGAAGAAGTATCTAGGCAATAATCTCTTTTAGTTTTTATTAAAGGGGCTTTTATATCTCTAAATGCTTTTATAGATTTAATTTTATTTGTCATAGATTCTATACCATCAACACCATAATGCTCTTTTAAAGATTTTATATTTTTAAGATTTAAACTCTTTACAATTTGCATAAACTCTCTATCCATTTCGAGTAATATTTTTGAGCTTTCATTATCCCAATCTCTATAAAAATATATTTCATTTTCAAAACATTTACTCTGCTGTAAAAGAACATACAATCTTGCAGTATGTAAAATAGGATTAGAATTTGATAAATTAACTTCCATAAAATCATCTAGAATATCTATTTTTATAGATAATAGCTTCTCAAAAATTTTTTTTGTAGCTATATTATTAGTTGCTATTTTCATTTCATCTTTTAATGTAATATTTACACTTTTTCCTAACTCTTTAACTCTAGCAATACAAGGTACTCTTTGAGCTGATACTATAGATATATTTTTTTTAGATATAATATTTTCTACTTCACTATTAAAACCACTTACTCCAGGAAATGATGCAATAATAGTATTCTCTTTAACAAAAGGTGCAATTTTTTTTAAATAATTTTCTCTTGCAAATGAAGGTAGAGTAAAAATTATAATATCAGCATTGCTTACAACATCTTTTGCTTCATTGCTCATAGAACTAATTTTACCCTCTAATAACTCTTTATTATCAATATAAGCAACTATTTTACTCCATTTATATGGTTTTGATGTCAAAAGTGATATTTTTGCATCACTATTAGAGCCAATTATTGTAACTAATGCATGAGCAATATTTCCACTACCAACAATTAAAAGATTCATTCTAACTCTTTTAACTTTTCAATAAAAAACTCATTATCATCAAAATCTTTAACAGCAACTCTAATATACTCTTTTCCTTCAAATCCAATTTTACCTGT
>CAYMGA010000097.1:0-4696 GCA_964389865.1 uncultured Nitratifractor sp. | reverse complement strand
GGATGGTTTAACACAGAACATTATCGGGCTTGACCCGATAATCTATATTTAAAAACCTACCTTATTTCCGTAATCCGTAATCTAAATATAGATTACCCAGTCAAGCTGGGTAATGACAATAAGTGCAATTGTATGGTTTAACTTAACAATCTATTATAATAAAATTTTATTTTAAGTAGATGCGTAAGGTCAGTTTAACTCTCTTCCAAAAATTGAGAATATAAAGAGCTTCTACACTTTTACACATAATCATTAACTTCTAAAATGAACTAACTTAAATCTATCTCCCATTACTGTTGGAGCAATTAAAGTTTTTACTTTATCTGCTTGTGCTAAATATTGTGCTTGTGTTGAGACTTTATAATATTGCTCTAAAATATCTATAATTCCAAATCTAACTAGCGCTCTAGCTTGTGTTTCATACTCTATTAATTTAGCACCTACACTATTAAAAGCATCTATTAGATGAGCAAAATTTACATCATAAGTTATATCACTTTTTTTAAAATGCTCTTGTAATTTTAACTCTTCATCAAATAGAGGATAAGTTTTATGTTTACTGTAAACCCTTATAGAGAAATCATTTCTAACATATTTCTCACCATAATCAAATGATAAAAAGTCAAAACTCTTTGCACAACTTACTATCTCTTTTGCAAACTCTTCATACCCTACTGCTATTTCACCAGTTCTAAGGTTATGTTTTTTGGCAAACTCAATCTCTTTAATAGAAGCATCTATCCAATCAATTTTATGCTCACTTACAACTGCAACCTTGCCATCTTTAAATAGATTGCAAGGGAAAGCATCAAATATCTCATTTGATACAAAAATCGCACTATCCAAATTTAGCTCACTCAAACTCTTAACATACTCAATATTAACTGCATTGCCAAAATTTTTATCAAAATACTCTTTTTGTGCTTTAATAACTGCATCTTGACGCTCAACAATAATAAATCTCATACTATCAAGTAAACTCTCATCTAAGGTATATAACCATCTAATCATATCACCCATTAAGTAACCTTGATGAGCTCCAATCTCTACTAGTGCTACATCTTTTTTTCTAATATCATCTTGCATTAAACTATATATATAATTAGCAATACTTGCACCAAAAAATGCACTTGTACTAACAGCAGTATAAAAGTCGCCACCCTTACCTATTGCCTTAAATGTTTTATAGTAGCCATCTTCCCCGTATAGCCACTCTCGCATATACTCACTAAATCTCATATATCTACTTTCGAATATAATTTTAACATCTCTAAACTCTTTTGGATATTATAAATTTTAACATCTAAATACTTCTGTTGTAGAGAATTTTTAAGTAAATCAACATCTAAAATACTCTTTTGTCCAGCCCTATATTGAGCCTTTGTATCTCTTAATAGTTTTTTATATATCTTAGCCTCTTTTTTAGCTAATGTAACTCTTTTATTAATTATTCTAAGATTTTTGACTACACTATCATACTCAATACTAGAAATATCTTTTGCTTTTTTTAAATTTAAAGCATCTATTATGCTATCTAATTTTGCTACCTCTAAATCATTAAATGTATTTACAGAAATTGGCATAGAGACTCTTATATTATAATTTGTAAAAGCATCTTTACTACCAGGTTTTACACTAGATAACTTAGTATATCTAGCCCCTACACTTACACTTGGTAAATATTTACTTCTTATAACTTTAGCATAATTTTTACTACTTACTCTTTTAGCTTGAGCTACTAAAATATCTAAATTATTAGCAATATACTCCTCTTTACTAAGTAATCTAAGCTTTGGTAATTTAACTTTTTCTAAATTTTTATTACTAATTTTTCTAAATTCAGACTTTAAGGCTACTAAATTTGACTCTAAATCTAATATTGCTCTTTTTGTAGTAGCATCTTTAATATATGAATTATCTAATATTTCACTACCATATAACCCTGCATCAAAAAGCTCTTTACTCTTTTTAATCTCTATATCTCTATTTTTTAACTCTAACTTTAACTTTTTAATAGATAGCTTAACTTGCTCTATCTGAAACAATAAATTAACAGCTTGAGTATTTAATTTAACTCTATTAGAAGCTATATTTGCTTTAGCTAAACTATAATTACTCTTTGCATACTTTATTCCATAAAATATACCACCAAATCTAAATATTGGTTGCTCTATACCAACAGAGTAACTATTTTTTGGATGCCACCCATTAGCTATTTGATTACTCCAGCTTCTCTCAAAACTCAAAGTAATTGGTGAAATCCAACTCAAAGAGTTAAAATTACTCTGAACCTCACTCTTTTTTAACTCTGTATTAAATATATCATCATATAAAGGAGATAAATAGTTGCCTATCTCATAAGCATTAACAATAGATATAAAAGATATTAATAGTGTTAACTTTCTCATTAAACCTCTACTCTTGCTAAAGCAACTTCTAAGCGCTTAAATCCTTCTTTAATTTCATCTTTAGTAATTGTAATTGGAGGTAAAAATCTAACTGTATTTCGCCCAGCTTTAAGCACAATTACACCCTCTTTGAATGCTTCTTTAATAATTCTACTTTGAATATCACTCTTTTTACATCTAAGACCACGCATTAATCCAAGTCCTACACTCTTTTCAAAAAGTTCTGGCATTGAAATTGATAACTCTTTTAAATAGTTATCAAATAACTCTACATTATCTTTAATTAATCCTTTTTGATACTCATCTTCTAAAATATCTAAAACCTCTAAAGATGCTCTCGTAACTAAAAAGTTACCACCAAATGTGCTTCCATGGTCACCTGCTTCAAATATATCTTTTAAGTTTGTCATAACAGCACCTATTGGAACACCTCCACCTAAGCCTTTAGCTAAAGTTATAATATCTGGTTCAATCTCATAATAGTTACTAGCTAAAAACTCTCCACTTCTATATACACCTGTTTGAACCTCATCTACTATTAAAAGTAAACCTTTAGCCTTTAACTCTTTAGCTAAAAGTTGAATCTCCTCTTTCTTAAATGGCTCTACTCCACCCTCACCTTGTACAAGCTCTATCATTACTGCTACTGTTTCATCATCTATTGCTCTATAAACATCATCAATGGTGCTAACATGCATAAAACCATTAGGATATGGTGAAAAGTTTGGAGTATGCATCTTCTCTTGCCCTGTTGCTTTTACAGTTGTAATTGTTCTTCCATGAAAAGAGTGTTCAAGTGTTATAATTTTATGCTTTTTATTATCAAAATTAATATTACCATATTTTCTAGCAATCTTAACTGCACCCTCATTTGCTTCTGCACCTGAATTTGCAAAAAATAGTCTCATATCATATCCACTAAGCTCAACAACTCTTTTTGCTAACTTAGCTTGTGGCTCAATTACCCAAAGATTAGATGTATGTAGTAACTTTTTTGCTTGTTGGCAAATTGCATTAGCTAATCTCTCATTTCCATGCCCAACACTACAAACACCTATACCACTACCAAAATCTATATAATCTTTACCATTGCTATCAAAAAGTTTTGCACCCTTACCCTCTACAAAATTAGTGTAATCTCTTGCATATGAATGTAATATATACTCTTTATCTAACTTCTCAATACTCATTTTATACCTTTTAAATAAATTACGATATTATACCATCTCAATTTAAAAAAGGAATCTCTATATGCTATCAAAAATAGATAAAGGTATAATCTATATGCTCCTAGCATCACTATCATTTGCATTTATGGGTGGAGGAGTAAAAATGTTGTCTCACTTACCATCTGTAGAGGTCACATTCTTTCGTAATGTATTTGGTGTTGCAATAATAGTTTATATATTAATTAAAAATCCAAGCAAAAGTAAAGGTGGTAAACCATTTTTACTATTTTTTAGAGGTTTTATTGGCTTTTTAGCGCTTTTAGCATACTTTTACAATATGGCAAATATTCCTCTAGGAGTTGCTACAACTTATAATAAAACTTCTCCTATATTTTTAGCAATTTTTGCATGGTTAATATTTAAAGAAAATTTACCAAAAACAGCTACAATTGCACTAATTGCAGGATTTATAGGAATTATTTTAATTGCTAAACCAGAAGGATTTGCACTAAGTAAATATGACCTTCTAGGACTCTTCTCTGGTATTGGAGCAGCTATTGCATATACTTCTATAAAAGAGTTAAAAAATTACTATAATACAAAAGAGATTGCACTATCTTTTATGTTGGTTGGCACAATTGGACCAATACTTTTAATGATAATTTCAAACTATATAAATTTTGATAAAAGCTTAGATTTTATGCTTGGAGAATTTATAATGCCAAAAGGAGTAGATTGGCTATATATTATAATGGTTGGAGTATTAGCTACAATTTCACAACTTTTAATGACAAAATCATACTCAATTACAAAAGCAGGAATTGCAGGAACAATAACATATACACAAATACTATTTGGAACAATAGTTGGAACCCTATTAGGCGATACATTCCCAGATATATATACAATTACTGGAATGCTTTTAATTACAATAGCAGGAATTTTAGTTGCACTCCCTGCTAAGAGAGGTTAAAATAACTACACTTTTGCTATACTTCCTTGTATTATAGTGCAACTTTTAGGAGGAATGTTCAGTTATAGTAAATTACTTTTTTGCAACAAATGTAACAAAATTGCCCCACTGAAAGAGTGTATCAACACTACTAAAACCTGCCTCTT
>CAYMGA010000096.1:0-4704 GCA_964389865.1 uncultured Nitratifractor sp. | reverse complement strand
CCTCTTTTCAAAATCGCCTCTATATTTTGTTCCTGCGATTAAAGAACCCATATCTAAAGCAAATACTCTAGCACTCTTTAAAGACTCTGGCACACTACCTTTAGATATATTTAAGGCAAAACCCTCAACAATTGCAGTTTTACCAACCCCTGGTTCTCCAACAAGTAGAGGATTATTCTTCTTACGACGAGATAAGATTTGCATTAATCTATCTATCTCATCTTCTCTACCAATTACCTCATCAATTTTACCATTACTT
Organism: uncultured Nitratifractor sp.; assembly: GCA_964389865.1. GTDB lineage: Bacteria > Campylobacterota > Campylobacteria > Campylobacterales > Sulfurovaceae > JAADEQ01. Next base: position 4,445 of record CAYMGA010000096.1, on the reverse strand, counting down.
GCCAATTTAGTTAACTCTACTGTAAAGCTCTCTAAATTTGGATATTCACTCTCTTGAAGCTCTTTTTTTATCTTACTATCTTCTATATGCCCATGAGAGATAAGCTCTAAAATATCTAATCTCTCAATTCCTAACTGCTCTAATAAACCTTTTGCATAACTACCCTCTTGCAACATTATAGAAGCTAACATATCACCAATAGTTGCCTCTTTTTTTCCAGATGAATTTACATGTATCATCATTTCACTAATTGCTTGAGATAGAGGCATAGTCTCCATTGGGTCAGCATCACCCTCTATTGTTGGAACATGATTATTTAAATATGCATTTAATTTTTTCAATATCAAATCTACATTAGCACCTAGAGCTGTTAACATTTTATAACCATCATCAGAGTTTGCAATTGCAAATAAGATATGCTCTAGTGTCAAATACTCATGCTTTTTCTCTCTAGCTAAGGCAACACCCTTAGCAAATACTCTATTTAATTTTTCATTTATCATAATCTATCCTTCTAATTCATATGTAGCTAATAGAGGAAAACCATTAGATTTAGCAAGGCTTCTAACCTGTTGCACCTTTGTAATAGCTATCTCTAAAACATAAACACCACATACAGCCTTACCCTTTTCATGAACTCGCCACATTATATCATTTGCATCATCAATACTTTTATGAAATATCTTTACTAAAATCTCTATTACAAAATCCATGGGTGTATAGTCATCATTATGTAAAATAACACTATACATTGGTGGCTCATCCAACTCTAACTCTATAGCTATCTTCTCTTTTATATTTGGCAAACTTAATCTCCTATACAATCACCTTTATACTATAATTATACAAAAAAATAGTACTATATTGTTAAAATATTGTTAAAAATTTTATTCAAATTACAATATATATCACTTTTTTAAAGAATCTATCTTAATTTAATATAAATCGATTATAATATTCTTTTAAAAAAGGGTTATTTATGCAACACCTTGTAGATGTAGATAATTTAACACTAAAACAAATTGATAAAATTTTAGCTGATGCAAAATCTTTTAAAAAGCAACTTCCACCTAAACTTCTTAATAATAAACTACTTATAACACTTTTTTTCGAAGCCTCAACAAGAACAAGAAGTTCATTTGAAGTAGCTGCTAAAAGACTTGGAGCTTCTGTTGTTCATTTAGACCCAGGTAAATCTTCTACAAAAAAGGGTGAGACTTTGCAAGATACTTTTGCAAATTTAGCTGCAATGGGTTCAGATGGAGTAATATTAAGACATAGCCAAAATGATACTGCCCAAATTTTAGCAAATATGCAATTAACTCCAATAATAAATGCTGGAACTGGTAACTATGCACATCCAACTCAAGCTCTACTAGACCTTTTTACAATAAAAGAGCATTTTGGTAATAGTTTTAAAAATAAAAAAATAGCAATTGTTGGTGATATTGTAAATTCAAGAGTTGCTAGCTCTTCTATTAGATTATTTAAAAAGTTAGGTTTAGATTTAACATTAGTTGCTCCAAAAGAGTTTATGCCCAAAAGTGATTTAAAACAGACAGATAACCTGCAAGATGTCTTAGATTATGTAGATATTATAATTAGCCTAAGAGCCCAACTAGAAAGACATAAAAAGCCAATTTTCGAAGATTATAATGAATATGCAAAACACTACTGTATTACATTTGATATGTTACAAAATAGAGATATAACTATTATGCATCCAGGACCTGTAATGAGAAATATCGATATTAGCGATGAAGTATTAGCAAGTAAAAACTCTTTAGTTTTACAACAGGTAACAAATGGTGTATTTGTTAGAATGGCAATATTAAAACATCTACTCTTAGACAGTAATGGCAATTAATTTTTTAAATAAAGAGGCTGGTTTAAAAAAAATCAACTCTTTAGCTAAAGATAAAACCCCATTTATATTTATAATATCTTACGATAAATCTAAAATTTTTGCTCAAGAGTTAAGCAATTTAAGTGGTAAAATTGCCTATACATTTGATTGCAATAGTAATATAAACTCTAGTAAAAAAGTTAAATTAAAAAAAGAGCCAATATCTTACAGTAACTATTTAAAAGCATTTAATAAAGTTTTAGAAGAGATTAAAAAAGGTAATACTTATCTTCTTAATTTAACATTTAAATCTAAAATATCCACAAATTTAAGCTTATCAGAGATTTTTGCACAAGCAAAAGCGCCATATAAACTACTAATAGATGAAGAGTTTGTATGTTTTTCTCCAGAGTGTTTTGTAACTATTAAAGATAATAAAATAGCAACTTTTCCTATGAAAGGCACAATTGACGCCTCCGTGCCAAATGCTAAAGAGAAAATTTTAGCTGATATAAAAGAGAGTGCTGAACATACAATGATAGTAGATTTAATGCGAAACGATTTAAATATGGTAGCTACTGATACAAAAGTAGTAAATTTTCGATATATCGATAAAATAAGAGCAGGAGATAAAGAGCTTTTGCAAGTTAGCTCTAAAATAGAAGCTAAATTAACAGATAATTGGCAAAAAAACTTAGGTAATATTTTAGATATTCTAACTCCTGCTGGTTCAATTACAGGCACACCAAAGAAAAAAACTATCGAAATAATTAACTCTATAGAGCCAGATAAACGATGGCTATATTGTGGAATTTTTGGAGTATTTGATGGTAAAAATATGCAATCAGCTGTAATGATTAGAGCAATAAGCAAAGAGGGTAGCACCTTATACTATCACAGTGGTGGAGGTATCACAATAGACTCTAATCCAAAATTAGAATACCAAGAGTTAATTGATAAAATCTATATACCTAGCTAAGATACTCTTTAATCTCTCTTATAAATTCACTAAAATCATCGCTAAAATCTAAAAAACTATAGAGCTTTTGTGTATCTATCTCTACATACTCATAAATAAGTAAATTCCTTAAACCTATTGCAGATATTAAACTTTTAGCCAATTTATCACTTATAAATTTATTCTTTTGTAAATTCTCTATACACTGACTATAACTTTTAGAACTACCCAAATTATAACGGTTAGAGATATAACATGCAATATCAATAACTATCTGTATAGATTCAAAAATTCCATATCGTAAAGACCACTCATTAAATTTATTACTAGCTACCTCATCAAGAGAGAACTCTTTTTTCATCTTTTTTAAATATAAAATATTCTCTTCTAGCTTTTGGACTCTAACTAACATAATTTCTCTCCCCTATTTTGCTATCTTCTATTCTATTTAAAAGTGATTTTCTATTTTGTTCTATAAGTTGCTTTGAATCTAAATAGTATAAATTAGAGTAAGTTTTAAATTTATAATACAAATCCTTATCTTTATAAGCTAAAAGTATATGATTATTTAAAATTTCAAAAGCAAAAAGTGGGTCTTTTTTATAAATATTATTAAGTGGTATTAAATCTATTTTTTTATCTAAAATTGTCTCTAACTTAGCACTATGATAACCCAATTCTAGATAATCAATATCTTCGCTAAAATATAGACCTATATCAATATCACTACCATCTTTAAAAGTACTGTTTGAATATGAACCAAATAACAAAACAAAGCTAAAGTCACTATCTTTAAAGTAGTTTTGCAACTTTTTAATTATTAACTCTTCCATACAAATATTATACCTAACTTTCTTTAATTGCCTGTTTGCTATCTTCGCAACTGAGACTTACTACCTCTTTACTCTCTAAATTATAAGCTGTAAGCTCTCGTCCCCAAAGGCAGCCAGTATCTAATGCTAAAATATCTTCTCTATCTAAAAACCCAAGTGTTGACCAATGCCCAAATACTATTTTTAACTCTTTTTTAACTTTAACTGGGCAATCAAACCATGGATATAAATCACTATTTTTTAACTTCTTGGGTGAACCTTTTTGTTTAAAGTCTAAATATCCATTTTTATAGCAGTATCTCATTCGTGTAAAACTAGCTAATACATAGCGCTCTATCTCTACATTTGAACCACCTGCAACAAAGTGGTCGCTATCTTTGCTAAGCATTGCTCTAAGCCACTCTTTTGCATCTTTGCTTTGTAATCTTTTTTGCAAAATATCATTATAGTACTTTGCAGCTCCAAGCTCAAAATTTGGAGCAATTCCAGCATGTGCCATAGCATAACCTAAATTATAATCTATATGCAAAAAAGGTTGCTCTCTTAGCCAATTAATTAGAGTATCAACATCTTTATATTGTAATATTGGCTCTATTGTAGGGTTAGATTTTTTTAAACCAAAATATGTTGCAATTAACGATATATCGTGATTTCCTAATACTACTTTAATACTATCTCTATATGCATATACAAACTTTAATACCTCTAAAGAGTGCTCGCCTCTGTTTACCAAATCTCCAACCAACCACAACCTATCTTTTTTAGGGTTAAAATTAATTTTTATAAGTAGCTCCATCAATTTAGTGTA
>CAYMGA010000095.1:0-4737 GCA_964389865.1 uncultured Nitratifractor sp. | reverse complement strand
CTTTAATATGGGTGTAGGTATGGTTTGGGTAGTAGAACAAGATAATGTAGAAGCAATACTCTCAAATACCGATGCTTATATAATTGGTTATTTAGAATCAGGAGAAAAGGGCGTTGAATTTATTTAATAAAAAAATATTGCTTTCTAGCACTATTACTCTTTTAATACTCAGTGGTTGTGGAGGAGGAGAGGGCAATGTTATATCTTCTAGCAACTCATCTTTAGCAAACTACTCAAGTGTTAATAGAGATATTGCTATTAATAGTAGTAATCAAGTTTTTACTATTCAAAATGCTTCTGGATTAAATAGAATTAAATTAAATATAAGTGGTCATAGAGATATTTATGCAATTGTTACAAGTCACTTTCCACTACAAAATATATCTATCTCTTCAAATATTAACTCTAGAACTATCAATTTAGATAATAAAAGTAGAGTCATAGATGTAAATAGTAGTAAAACTCCTATAAATGTTATAAAGTTTAGGCGAGAGGTAAATACTATTTTACATCAAATAAGTGATGAGAATATCACAAAAGCTAAACCATTAGATATAAATAGATTAACTAGAGAAACTAATAGTTTTAATTTTTGTGTTAATATGAATAGTTCCCACAATTGTAATGCCTCTTTAAATGCTTCTATTGTAAAAGTTATACCAAATATATTAACTAGAAATGGGTCTAAAAATTTGATTATATGGTTAGAAGATGGTAATACGCAAGTTAGCCAAAGCGATATAGATAAGTTAGCCAATATCTTTTTAAAGAGTGGTGGAGATAATGATATATACGATTGGGTAACAAATATTTATGGAGCAGAGTGGGCTAATGATGCACAAGAAGCAGATGTAAACTTGATACCAAATAGTAATAGTATAAATATATTGCTATATAATATGAATAGTAGCCAATTAGCAGGATATTTTTGGGCAAAAGATAACTTTAAAAAATCTAAAATACCAGCTTCAAATGAAAAGATTATGTTTTATATAAATACTCAATTATTAAGAGTAAATCCAAAAGAGACATATACAACACTAGGGCATGAGTTCCAACATATGATACACTTTTACCAAAGAAATGTATTAAAAGGGATAGAAGATTCAACTTGGTATGATGAGCTTATGTCAGAAAGCACCGAAGATTTAATAGCAACAAAAATAGGATATAAAGGTCCTAGAAATGTAAGCCCATATGATGGAAGTGCAGGAAGCTATGGTAATAGAGGAGGGAGGTTTCCTAACTTTAATAGATATAATACAGACTCTATAACAAGTTGGAGTAATACAACAAGAGATTACTCTAAAGTTAGTGCATTTGGTACATATTTATTAAGAAATTATAATGGTGCTACTTTATTAAATAAGTTAATGTTTAGTGATAATAGTGACCAAAGTGCTATTGTAGAAGCAACTGGTAAAAACTTTAAAGATATTGTAAGAGATTGGGGAAGTGCTGTTATACTATCAGATAAAACTAATGCTCCAAATAGATTAAAATATAACTTTGGAGATTTTAAATATACACAATTTAATGGTATAACTTACTCTTTAGGTTCAATAAATTTCTTTAATTATATCCCAAACCCATCATATAATATGGTAAAAGTATTAAATAATAATGCAAATCTTTACTATAAAGTTGGTAGTAATATTAATGGAAATGTAGTAGTTAATGTAAATATAGAAAAAGGTGGCGATATAACTATAATCTCTAAATAAGTAGCTAGTAAAAATTAAACACTAATAAATTCAAAGGAGTATAGGGGTAGAGGAGAAGAGGTGGAGAGAAAGTAACATTATATTATCGGTTTACTGTCTCTACCCCCTTCACACCTCTACCCCTTTATATTATATTCGATTTTAATTTTAGGTTACTATTTGCACTCAAACCAGTCAACAAGTCAACCAATATACTAATAACCAATTTTATCCTATAAGTGTGTAAGGTCTATCATTAAAAATGCAAGAGATAGTATAAGTATAGAAAAGAGTTGTTAAATTATGGCAGGAGGTGCGAAAAGTTTTAAATGTTTAGGGAGGAATTATAAAACTGCTTTTTTGCTTTGTGGTGATATATTATATTAATCTATATATATGCACCTCCTACGCTTGAAATTCTACTAAACTATTGTGTAGTATCTGTGTAGTAACCTAACAATATAGCAATACCAATATTTTATTGCTTAAAGCTGAATGCAGGAAGCACAAAGCTGTCTTTTCAAACTTAGGTTAATACCTAAAACTAAACTCCAATATAGTATCAAAGGGGTAAGGGAGTATAGGTGTAGAAGTGTGAAGGAGTAGAGATAATAGATAATATGATGTTACTTTCTATACACCTTTTCTCCTCTACCCCTATACTCCGTCAAACTCAGGTTAATATGAATAAAATTTGAATTTATTCATAACACTTAGCACATAGCACTTAACACTTTTAAAACTGCTTCGCCAAGGGCTATTTTTTCTATAGTTCTTATTTTGTTATTATATTCATCAAATGTAAGATTTTCTTTATTAACTCTCTTTTGTAAAATTATTTCACCACCATCAAGTTCGCTTGTTACATAATGCACACTTACTCCTCCCTCACTATACTCATCTTCATAGCTTCTCTCAATTGCATTTAATCCTTTGTGTCTTGGCAATAAAGAGGGGTGTAGATTTATAGCTTCTATATTTTGCGTAAAAATTGGTGTTAAAATACGCATAAAACCAGCTAAAACTGTTAAATCTGGATTGTAAGCTTTTATATGCTCTACAACTTTTTTATCAAACTCTTCTCGGTTTTTATATCTTTTAGAGTCTTCTATAATTAATGGTATATTATACTCTTTTGCATACTCTATTCCACCAGCATTTGGGTTGTTTGTTAATGCTAAGACAACTTTTAACTCTCTATTATGCAAATTATCTAATATATATTTAAAATTAGTTCCACTTCCACTAAAAAGTACTGCTATTTTTTTCATACTGTAATTATATCGAAAAAACTATACTATTTGTATCAAAATGTTATATTAAATTAAATAATATGGTATTAAAATTACAATCGTTTGCAATTTGTTACCAATTAATGGTAATATATAATATATAAAAGAGGAGATGTTTATATGATTAAGGTGATTGTAATTATATTTATAACTATATTTATGTTTATAGGATGTGGTGGTGGAGATGTAAGTAGTTACTCTACTCAAAGTTATTCAAATTCAAGTGAACAAAATAGTAATACTCCTAATAATTCTAACTCTAATAGAGATAATAACTCTAATAGTAATTCTAACTCTAATCAAGATAATAAAAAAACAACAAAATTAAGTACTCATAAAATACCTACTATCTCTCAAAGTAAAATAGATGAATTTTTAGATGTAATAAATGCAGCAAGAGCAGACGATAGAATGTGTGGAGATGAGTTATATAGAGCAACAACTAAAGTAAAATGGAGTAATGCTTTATATAAATCTGCATATGAACATACACAAGATATGGCTAAAAATAGGGTAATGATACATGAGGGGACAAATACCAGCAGTGATTGGACAGCAAAAGATTTAAATTTAAATAGAGGTAGCTATTTTTATGAAAGAGATCAATATAATGGCTATTTAATCTTAAAAAGAGTTACAGAAAATGTTGCAAGAGGGAGTAGTTTTAGTGATATTCAAAGTGTTGTAGATGCATGGTTAGATAGTCCTCCTCACTGTAGAAATATTATGGATCCTGAAGTTAAAGATGTTGGTGTAGCTTATATTAAAACTAATTCTAAATATACCTACTATTGGACTCAAGAGTTTGGTGTAAAAATGAAAAATTAATGGTATAATTTTCAAAAAAAAGGTTTTTTATGGATTTAAGAGACTTTAGAGAGAGTGATAATGTAGAAGATCGCAGATCTTCTGCAGGTGGTTTTGGTGGAAGTTTTGGTAGTGGTATGAGCCTTGGTCGAATAATGATGTTTTGGCCAATTATTAGAATGCTTCTTCGCACAAAATTTGGTTGGGCAATAATTGCTATTGGTGCATTTTTTTACTTTAGTGGTTATAATCCTCTATCAAGTGGAGGTGGTAGCTCTAAAGTAACAACAGATGATGAAAAAAAAGCTATTTTTATTAAAAAAGTATTAGCTACAACAGAGGAAGTTTGGTCTAATCTTTTACCAAAGTATGGTATAAGGTATCAAGAACCAAAGTTAGTTTTATATCGTGGGCATACAACTAGTGGATGTGGATTTGCATCGGCACAAATGGGTCCATTTTACTGTCCTGCTGATAGAAAAGTATATTTAGATTTAGGCTTTTTTGATGAGTTAGCAAGAAGACATAACTCTCCAGGAGATTTTGCACAAGCTTATGTTTTAGCACATGAAATTGGACACCATATTCAAAATTTACAAGGAACTTTACAAAAGGTTCAACATTTACAACAAAGATGGGGTGGAAATTCTAAAAAATCAAATGCTTTACAAGTTAGAGTAGAGCTACAAGCTGACTGCTACGCTGGTGTTTGGGCTCATCATGCACAAAAGAGGTTTGGGGTGTTAGAGCCAGGAGACATAGAAGAGGCACTAAATGCTGCTAGTGCAATTGGAGATGATACCTTGCAAAAGCAGTCTCAAGGTTATGTTGTGCCAGATAGTTTTACTCACGGAAGTTCAAAACAAAGAGTTAATTGGTTCTATAGAGGTTTTAAAAGTGGAGATTTAAGAAGTTGTAATACATTTGAGTAGCTA
>CAYMGA010000094.1:0-4780 GCA_964389865.1 uncultured Nitratifractor sp. | reverse complement strand
TTATTAACCAAATTACTCCAATAACTATCATTGGAATACTAAGCAGTTGTCCTACAGTTAAAGGAATATCTAAAGAGTAGTTAGCTTGTTTTAATTTAAAAAATTCTAAAATAAATCTTACTCCAAATATAAGTATTAAAAATAGAGGTGGTATTATTTGTGTAGAGGTTTTAAAACTACTTTTTTTGTAAATAGTGTATAGTATTATAAATATTAAAAGGTAGCTAAAGCTTTCATATAGTTGAACAGGGTGTCTTGGTAGGTTATCGTATCTTTCAAAAATAATTGCCCAAGGGACATTTGTGACTTTACCTAAAATTTCTGAATTAAAGAAATTCCCCATTCTTATAAAAAATCCTGCTAATGCTCCAACTATTGCCATACGAGATAAAAACCAGATATAAGAGTGATTATACTTTTTAGAGAATAGGTAAAATACAATCATTGCTCCAACCATTCCACCATGACTAGCAAGACCACCTTTCCATATATATAGAATTTCAAGAGGATGATTTAAGTAATAACTGGGCTCATAAAAGAGGCAGTGTGCAACTCTTGCACCAATAATAGCACCAAGTAGTGCATAAATTAGCCAATCTTCAAGTGGTTGAGTCTCTTTACCCTCTTTTTTAAATATATCTTTTATAATATATAATCCAACTAAAAAAGAGCCTACAAAAAAGAGACCATACCATCTAAGTTGTAAAAAGCCAAAGCTAAATATAACAGGATTTACATTCCATACAAAATGATGCATTAGCTATTTATACTCTCTTTAATATTTTTTGCAATTTTTGCAATTTTATCTATCTTTTGAGCGTAATTTAAACTATCATCTAACAATACCTTTACAAAAGCAGAACCTACAATTACGCCATCTACTTCACTAGCTTTCTCTTTTGCATTTTGTTCATTTACTCCAAAACCTATAAAAAGAGGTGTAGTAGAAGCCTCTTTTGCATTTTTAATTAGAGTATTTAAGTTTTCCTCTTTATTGCTACCTGTAATTCCAGCATATGCTACCATATATATAAACTCTTTAGCATCTTGGACAATTTTTTCTACTCTCTCTTTGCTATCAGTTGGAGCTACAAAATCTATCAAACTCAAACCAGCTTTTTGAATTTGTGGCTTATAGGTAAGTGCCTCTTCGTATGGTAAATCTGGAATAATAAACCCCTTTATACCTGAGTTTTGGGCTTCATTTATAAATTTATCTAAACCTTTATGGTAAAATGGGTTAAAATAACCCATCCATAAAGTATTAATTACTGGTGCAATCTCTTTAGAGATTTGAAAAAGTTGCTCTAATTTAAAACCACTATTAAGGGCTTTTAAATTAGCTTTCTCAATTATTGGTCCATCTGCAACAGGATCTGAAAATGGGATACCAAGTTCTAAGTAATCAGCTCCAGCTTCTGAAAGTTTATGTGCTAAATCGATAGTAAAGTTACTATCTGGATAAGAAGATGTGATATATGCTACTAATTTTTTCACTACTATTAACCTTTTTTTAATCATTTTAATGTAATTATACTTTTTTTGGATAAAATAGAGATATAAATTTTTTGGAGTAAAATTATGAGTATTCACTCTGATAGTAGAAAAAAGATAACAGTAAGAAATATAGCAAAATATAAAAATAGTGAAAAGATAGTAATGATTACTGCATATGATGCACTTTTTGCAAATTTATTTGAGTCGCAAGTTGATATGATACTTGTAGGCGATAGTTTGAATATGAGCTTTTTAGGTAAAAGTGATACCCTAAGTGCTACAATGGAGCAGATGATTTATCATACTAAAGCTGTTTGTAGTGGTGCTAAATCTCCTTTAATTGTATTTGATATGCCATTTGGGAGTTATAATAGTAAAGAAGAAGCACTAAAAAATGCAATTAGAGTTTATAAAGAGACAGATGCAGATGCTATAAAGATAGAGGGTGGAAGCAAAAGAGCCGAAATTATCGAATATTTAACTAGTAATGGAGTAGCAGTAGTGTCACATATTGGACTTATGCCACAATTTGTTAGAGGTGATGGTGGTTATATTGTTCGTGGCAAAACGCCAGAAGATGAAGAGGAGTTACTAAAAGATGCTAAAATTCTAGAAGAAGCTGGAGCTTTTGCTTTAGTTTTAGAGGGTATTAAGTCTGAAGTTGCCTTTAAAATTACAAAAGAGGTTAAAATTCCAACAATTGGTATAGGAGCAGGAGTAGGTTGTGATGGACAAGTATTAGTTTGGAGTGATATGTTTGGATTTTTCGAAGAGTTTAAACCAAAATTTGTAAAAGAGTATTTAAATGGAGCAGAGCTTATTAAAAAATCTTTACAAGAGTATGTTAAAGATGTTAAAGATGGCTCTTTCCCAACAGAAAAATATAGCTATTAAAGGAGAGATTATGAAAAATATTTTAATAATTATTGGATTATTATTTATGTTAAATGGGTGTATTAGCACAACAGGAAATTCTAGTGTAGGAACTTATGTTAATGATACAGTTTTAGTAGCAAAAGTTAAGACTGCTTTAGTTGACCAAAAAGGCTTAGAAGGGTTAAATGTGCATGTAAATGCTTATAAAGGTGTTGTTCAACTTAGTGGATTTGTAGATACTGATGTAAATAAAGAACTTGCTGGACAAATTGCAAGAAGTGTAGATGGCGTAACAGAAGTTGTTAATAACTTAATTATAAAACCATAAAAGAAGAGTAATGCAACGCGTTGTAGAGATAGAAAAGTTTGAAGGTGAAGAGAGTGTAGAAAACACCTTAAGACCTAGTAGATGGGATGAATATATTGGTCAAGAGCGTATAAAGTCTAACTTAAAAGTATTTATAGAAGCTAGTTTAAAAAGAGCAGAAGCACTTGACCATGTTCTATTTTTTGGACCTCCAGGTCTTGGAAAGACAACAATATCTAATATAATAGCAACGCAAATGGGAACAAATATAAAAACCACAGCAGCTCCCATGATAGAAAAGAGTGGTGATTTAGCTGCACTTCTTACAAATATAGAAGAGGGTGATATTTTATTTATAGATGAGATACATCGCCTATCTCCTGCTGTAGAAGAGATTTTATATCCTGCTATGGAGGATTTTAGGTTAGATATAATTATTGGCTCAGGTCCAGCTGCTCAAGCTGTTAAAATTGATTTACCAAGATTTACTTTAATTGGTGCAACTACAAGAGCAGGAATGCTTAGCAATCCACTTCGAGAGAGGTTTGGAATGCACTTTAGAATGGAGTTTTACAACCACCAAGAGTTAGCATTAATTATAAAACAAGCAAGTAAGAAGTTAAATAGAGAAATAGAAGATGACTCAGCAATAGAGATTGCAAAAAGAAGTAGAGGAACACCAAGAATCGCATTAAGACTTTTAAGAAGAGTTAGAGATTTTACAGATGTAGCTGAAGAGAGTAAAATTACACTTAAAACAACTAAGTTTGCATTAGAGCAGTTAGGTGTTAATAGTGTTGGTTTTGATGAACAAGATATTAAATTATTAGAACTTTTAATTACTGCAAAAGGTCGTCCTATGGGATTAGCAACTATTGCTGCAGCATTAAGTGAAGATGAAGGAACTATAGAAGATGTTTTAGAACCATATCTAATAGCTAATGGCTATATAGAACGAACTGCACGAGGTAGAGTTGCAACACCTAAAGCTTATGAACTGTTTAAATTAACGCCACCAATGAAAGAGGGGGTTTTATTTGAGTAAAAATTATCAAATTCCCTTGGTATTATTTGGCTTAGGATTGTTTGCTGCTTACTCTATATATAAACCATTTATTATGCCTATTGTTGTTGCAATGCTTTTAGCAATGGCTACTACAAATGTTACTAGACGAGTAATAGATTATTTTCACTCTAAAAAGATTGCAACAGTTGTAATGACACTTTTAATGATAGTATTAATTTTAGCACCAATTGCATATATTGCAACTACTGGTATTCAATATGCAAGTAAGTTAGATATTAACTCTTTAAATACTATTTTATTAAAAGTTAAAGAGTTACTAAAAGATATTCCATATATTAGTAAATTATCAAAAGAGTATTTGACAATAGATAAGATACAACCAATACTACAAGAGTTATCTATATATATAGGAACTTTAGGAACTAAAGGATTAGGATTTGTAAAAGATTCATTTTTAGTAGTTCTTTTTTACTCTTTTATTGTATATAATCAAGATAAAATAACACAATTTTTAAGAGCTATGATTCCATCTGGTAATATAAAACGACTTAGAATGCTAGATGAAGTTTCATCTACTATGGAGATAGTTTTTTACTCTATTATAGTAACAGCTATCTTTGAGGGCTTACTTTTTGGTATATTTATAGCTGGATATGGCTTTAATGGTCTATTTTTAGGTTTTTTATATGGTTTTGCATCTTTGATACCTGTTGTAGGTGGCTTAATAGTATGGTTGCCAGTATCACTATTAGCGTGGAGTAAAATAGATTCTAGTGCTGCAATTACAATTGCTCTTTACTCTATTATAGTTATATCGATAATAGCAGATACATTTGTTAAACCATTTATAATTAAAGTAATTAAAGAGAAGCTTTTGAAAAGCCATACTAAAATTAATGAGCTACTTATATTCTTTTCTATATTAGCAGGGATGGGAAGTTATGGTTTTTGGGGTATGATTTTAGGTCCTGCAATCACAACTTTCCTAATTGCTACAACAAAAATATATATTGAACATAATATCACAACATCATAAAGCCCCTATTTTAGGGCACTTTTGTTTCAAAAGTAAA
>CAYMGA010000093.1:0-4861 GCA_964389865.1 uncultured Nitratifractor sp. | reverse complement strand
AACTTGACAATATATTATAATAAAATTTTATTTTAAGTAAATGCGTAAGGTCTATTTGTAATAAAACAAAAAAATGGAGCTAAAGCATATTATTCCGGAAAAAAAACTTATAGTTCCAAGGAATCGAATGCTTCAGCCACCAAAAAAGCTTTGCACTTTTTGCATTCAGCTTTAAGCAAAAAAATGTAAAATTTATCTTATTTCATTGGCATTGAGTAGTAACATAAAATTAAAATCTAATATAATATCAAGGGATAGAGACAATAACCCAATAATATGATGTTATTTTCTCTACACCTCTTCTCCTATACCCTATACTCCTTTGAAATTTATTTGGGTTTAATTTTTACTAGCTACTTAACTTATTTACTTTCATTTCTATCAAGTATAACCCAGTTAGCCCCTTGCCTTACTATCATACCATTTGTTGGGTTTAAAATATTATATGTTATAAAAGCTGCTATTATTAATAAAGATAGTAATAAAAATTTTAAAAAGTTTTTCATCTCTATTCTCCTTTCATATCTTCGCTATCTTCTACTTTAGCTACTATTAATAAAATAATTACAAATAAGACTATTATACCCATATAGATATACTCAATCATTTTAAATTTCCATTTATAAATAGATATATTGTTGTTTTATCTCTAAAAACTAAACACATTCTCCCCTCCTTTGGATTTGTTAAATTATATTTCTGGCTAAGATATATAAAGGGAGATTTTTTAATTACATCTACCATCTCTTTATCTGTCTCTTTAGCCTCTTTTGGTAACTCAGCTATCGATATTTTCTTTAGATTACAATCTTGCTTTAATTTAGATAAAACCTCTTTCTCTTTAGTTGTTTTTATCTTAAATAGATGTGGAGATATATAATTTTCTTTATATCTTCTTAAACTAAGATTTTCAATCTCTTTATATGGCTCTTTACCAATTAATCGCTTAAATGTTACATCTGTAGTACCAAGATAATATGTCCACCCCTCTAAAAGCAGTAGTATTAAAAGTAAAATTGCTAAGATATATTGTGGTATATATTTTGCTTTAATCATATAACTTTCCTTTTGATTTTGCTAAAGATTTAAACTCTACCCTACTCTCTAAACTATCAAATGCTAAAGATGGAATATAGTATGGCTTATTATTTATATATAAAAGTATATCATCATTTACACTAACTATACCATTTATCCTATCCCAAGAGATTAAATTACTATTCTGTTCTATACCATCTGCACTTGCTATTAATTTAATAATGCTATTTTTAAGTTGAGAGTTATTAAAACTTTTTAATGCTCTTTTTTTTAATAGATATTTTTTAGCAACATACCAATAAAAAATTAATATAGTAGATAATAACAAAAGCCCAATAGAACCACCCTTAAGTGCTGCAACCACACCAAATTGTGCCATTGCAATAAAAAGCCAACCTATATATCTTCTTATAGAATTTTTATACTCATAATTATATGCATTCTCAAAAGCCTTTATAAAATTTTCTAAATCCCATTTATAATTAATCTCTATTGGCTTAGATATGTTCATCACAACTCTCTATATATAAATCTTTTCTACAAATATACCCAGAATCTTCTAATTCATTCAAAAGTGTTACTGTCTCTTTATATATTCTTTGAAACTTTTCATTATTCTCTTGATACTTTTTTTGCTCCTTTTTTGCATATATCCAAGCTGCTACAATAGATAGAGCAAAAAAGCTATATATCCACCACTGCCACTCTTTTAAATCAAGCAAAACTATAAAATACTGCACAGAAAAGAGTACAAAAAATTCAACAGAAAAGATTAAAACAAGCGTTGAACTTTGAGCAAAATCTAAAGTATATTTCTCTATCTCTCGTAAAATTTTTAAATTTTTATTAATTTTATCTGCTATATTTTTTACACTATCTTCTATTCTATTTGTATCTATATCTTTAATATGTATATTACTTAAATTATACTCAACATTAGTTTGAAGATAATCTTTTAAAATTTGAGGATTATCTTTTAATATTTTTTCTACCTCTTCTTTAGTTAAATCCTCTTTTTTTGCTATTTTTTGAATATCTTGCAATACTAAATTATATAAACCAACATGTAAAATTTCATCTATAACTCTATCTATATTTAACAAATTATCTCCTATCTATACTTGGTATAAAATCTACTCTTAAATCTTATATCAAGTATAGAGAAATTATCTCTATACTTTGATAAAACTAATTTTTCATAGAAGCTACAACAGATGGTTGTGGGTCTATTCCAAATGTTGCAGTATCATCATTTGCCGGTAAGAATACTCCAATAAGACCTTTTATTCCAACAGACATAATAATATTTATCATAAATAAAACCCAAGCCGTAACCATCATAATAGCACAAATTCCTGCAAGTATCATAAATGTTTTAAATTCACCATTCATATAGAAGTGGCGTCTAAGCATTCCATCAAGTCCTGCCATTCCCATAAATGCACCCATTCCAATACTTCCTATTAGATGCAACCAATAGTGTGCATTTGCTAATTTCATAGAAAATAACTTAGTATTATTTGTAACAAGTGGCCACAATACATAAACAACACTATATAGTGTCATATAAAGCCCTGTTAAAAGTGCAATATGCACATGAGCTCCAATAATCCATTGAGTATTGTGTAAAATTCTATTCATACCCATATCAGCTTGAATAATTGCTGCAGGAACTGCCAAACCAAAGCCTAAAAGACCACCAAGAAGATACTTTAACTCCATTGTCAACTTAAGTGGTCTAGCTTTCCAAAGAGTCATTAGTGTAATAAATAGTGCTAAGCCCTGAGTTAATAACTCAAATGCTGTTACCATCTCTCCTGAAATTAACTTCATCATCTCTGGTTGCCCTTGGTCTGCTAATAGATGATGAGACCAAACCATCCAAGATACAAATAGTTCTAATAAAAGTGCAGCTCTTGCAACATTCTCCATAAAAAGTTTTTGCCCAGTAATTAGCGTTGCCAAAAGATACCAACTACCTGCTACATAAATCAATACTAACCCATCAGCAACAAGGTCAAGCCCCCACCAAAAGAAATTTTTATAAAGTAAGGCATCTATTGCATGAACATTCCAACTAAATCCACTCGCATCTGCAATCAAATATACCAACACTAAAATACCAGCACCTAAAATTACTAATGCGTCTAAAAATGTATCTACAGTTCCTCTAAAAATTGCAACAACTGGTAAAGATAAAGCAGGTTCCTTTGTATATGGTGGTTTACCTCTTAACTTATTAATTAAATTCAGCATACCATCAATACCAAAACCACTTATTAAAAGCTCTTTTGTAGTTTTATTTGCATGAACTCCAACTTTTGCAAAAATAGTTGCATAAATATTATAAATAAATGCTAAAGTTCCAACCATAATCAGTGCAACCCCAATAATAAATACAATTCCACCAATTGTTTTAAATTGCTCAGTGTCAGCAGGTAGTGGCCAATATAGAGTATATAGAGGTGCATAGTGCCAAATAAATGCCGCTATCCAAGCCAAAGCAGAACCTAGTGTAATCATAATCCAAACAAAATTAGCAACTCCTACACTATATAGTGGCTTTTTAGTTAAAAATGGTATTAAAAACATAAAAGCTGCAAATACAAGCTGATAAGTTGAACCAAATATACCAATTATTGGATGAACAGTCATAATAGAAAAATAATGTTCTGCACTACCCTTAATTGGAGGAATAGAAGGATTAATAAGAGCCATTCTCATTAATGTTCCCTCAATTGCAGCTAAACCATAAAATAAAAAACTCATTACAACAGCTCTTAAAGTTACCTTCTGAAGTGCTGTTAATTTAGAAGCATCAAAATTAGTTCCACTCATTAAACTCATGACTTACCTCCATTTTTCCCACATCCAGTTACAACAACTGCCTTTTTAACAAACATATTATTACCCTCTGGACCTGCATATTCAGTTGAACGAACATCAAACTCTCCACACTCATTAAAAGTCCATAATAAATCATTTTTACTACCTGGATTTACTTGCATTTGAGAAACCATACTTCCATCTTGTCTAAATAGACCAAATCCATAAACTAAATCTGAACTCTTTACATCAAAAAGAACCTTTTCACCCTTTTTTATCTCCATTTTACTTGGCATATCAAATTTATGATTAGCCACCTTAATCTCAAAAACCTTATCTGGCTTAATATTGTGTCTCATAATATCTTCTGATACCCAAGGAATAGTATTATAAGTAAATATATGATGCCCAACACCCATAGCTACTAAAAAACCTATATAACCATAAAATGGTATTCTAACAATAGGCTTTGCCTTATCAGTTCGAGTCAAATTATACCCAAACCAAATAATTACAGAAATTATTAACATTGCATAAATAGTATAAGCTACATTATGAAATGCCAATAATTCAACCGAAGTCTTAAAAGTCATTCTACCCTCCTGCTAAATTATATTTGGAATTTATCTCCAACATAAAATAATAACAAGTAATGTAAAATTAAAAATTGATATAAATCAAGTTTTTTATATAAAATTGTTTAAAATTTGAGCAGAAAAAATAATTTTTGTTTAAAATTTAATTTAGCCTAAGTAAAACCTTGTAAAGCTGTGACTATGATACTACATCGAACTCAGGTTATTATACTTTTCATTATCACTCTTAAAATCTTTATTTAAAACCTCCTACAAATTTATCAAAGGTCTTTTTAGATTTTTTATTATGATTTATTAATCTTATAACATTACATAGTATGATTTAATAAACTTCTTTTCTATGTACACTCTAATAATTGTTATAAGCAAAATATTATTCTCTCTAAGATATATGATTCTAT
>CAYMGA010000092.1:0-4864 GCA_964389865.1 uncultured Nitratifractor sp. | reverse complement strand
ATGGTAATATAATTTTCATTTTGACTCCTTTATGATATAATTATTTATTATATCATAAAATAATATATTTTTAATATAAAGCAAAAAATATATCATAAAATAATCTTAAGTTATATAAAGTATAATTACAACTTAATAATTTAAGGAGATAAAAAAATGAAAAGAAAACTAATAACTTCTATAATTGCAACATCTGTAATAGTTATAGCATCTGAATCTAATACTACAAATCTATCTATACCACCAATTGCTAAAGAAGGTATAAGTTATATTAAGATGCTTGGTAAAGAGTTGAAGATAAATATGAAAAAGCATATGATGGCAGATAAAAGTGGTGTTGAAGCAGCTGGTTTTTGTGCTACAAAAGCTGAAGATATTGCAAAAGAGGTTTCTAAAAAGTTTCCAAAAGGTGTAAGAGTTTATAGAACATCTCTAAAGTATAGAAATGAAGCCAATAAACCAGATGAGAAAGATAAAGAAGTTTTAGAGAATTTACAAAAAACTATTGAAAATAAAACTTTTAAGAAAAAACCAATAGTTGTAAAATTAGATAATAATAAAACCAGAGTATATGTTCCATTGCTAGTAGAAAAAGTTTGTCTTAAGTGTCATGGAAATGTTGAGAGTATGAATCCAAAAGTTAAAGAGATTATATCAACTAAATATCCACACGATAAAGCAACAGGTTTTAAAGAGGGAGATTTAAGAGGTGTAATTGTAGCTGAAGTTCCTACAAAATAATTCTAATTTTAGCCCTCTTTGGGCTACTTATGATATACTTTTAAAAAAAAGTATATACTCTTGAATAAATTAGATACACTAAATAGATATTTTGGATTTAACACTTTTAGAAAAAATCAAGAAGATGCAGTAGATGCCATCTTAAATGGTCAAGATCTATTAATGATTCTACCAACAGGTGGTGGAAAATCTCTTTGTTATCAATTACCTACTCTACTTTTAAATGGTGTTACAGTAGTTATATCACCCTTAATTGCACTTATGCACGATCAAGTTACAGCACTTAATGCAAAGGGTATTAGTGCTAGAATGATTAGCTCTATGCAAACTTTAAATGAGATTAAAGAGGTAGAAAATAGCTTAAGAGATGGTTTCATAAAGATGTTATATATAGCTCCAGAAAGGCTTACAAATAGTTACTTTTTATCACTATTACACTCTATTAAAATAAATTATTTTGTAATAGACGAAGCCCATTGCCTATCTGAATGGGGTCATGAGTTTAGAGAGGATTATAGAAAATTATCTTTACTTAAAAAGCAGTTTCCAAATACTCAAATTGCTGCATTTACGGCAACTGCTACAAAAGAGGTTGAGCAAGATATAATAAATAATTTAAATTTAAGTAATCCATTAATTATTAGAGCACCACTTTTTAGAGATAACTTAACAATAAATATAGAGTATAGAATAAAAGATGGTAAAAAGCAATTAGTAGAGTTTTTAAAACAATTTAAAGGTGAATCTGGGATTGTATATACTCAATCTAGGCGTTCAACTATGAGTATTGCTAAATATTTAGAGACAAAAGGTTTTAAAGCAAAAGCATATCACGCAGCTCTTGATACTAAGGATAAAAATTTAGCATATACTCAATTTGTAGATGATGAAATAGAGATAATAGTAGCTACAATTGCATTTGGTATGGGTATAGATAAATCTAATATTAGATTTGTAGTTCACCTTAATTTACCCAAAAGTGTAGAAAACTATTATCAAGAGATGGGAAGAGCTGGAAGAGATGGATTACCATCTACAACTTTACTACTATATGGAATGCAAGATATTATAACTCAAAAACGATTTATCGAAGAGTTACCTCAAAGTCACTATAAAGAGTATGCAATTACTAAATTAAATAATTTTATTCGTTTAGTAAAATCACAAGAGTGTCGCCATAGTGCAATAGCTAAATATTTTGGTGATAAAATAGAACCTTGTGGTAATTTATGTGATAATTGTTTAAATAAAGATAGAGTTCAAGTAGATATTACAAAAGAAGCACAAATGTTTTTATCTACAATTTATAGAACTAATCAAAACTTTGGTTTACACTATATAGTTAATATCTTAAATGGTAGTAAAGATAAAAAAATTTTGCAAAATGGGCATGATAAATTAAGTGTTTACGGTATTGGTAAACACTTTACAAAAGAGCAGTGGTTAAGCATAGCAGATAGATTAATAGAGATAGAAGCTATTGTTATAGGTGAATTTAAAGTATATAAAATTACTAATATAGGTCTTTTAATTTTAAAAGGAGAAAAAGAGCTAAAAATAGATGAAAAAAGATTAATTATTAAAAAAGTAAAACCAAAAAAAGAGATAATAGATATATCTAATTTTAACCAAGAAATTTTTGAAAACTTAAGAGCCTTAAGACGCACAATATCCCAAAGGGAAGGAGTTCCACCATATATTGTATTTTCAGATAAAACTTTAAAAGAGCTAAGTTTAACTATCCCAAAAAACAAAGAGCAAATGTTAAATATAAATGGAATAGGTGAAGTTAAATTTGAAAAATATGGCAAAGAGTTTTTAGAGTTACTCAAACAATTTTAAATATTTTCTACTCTCAATCTTAATAAGATGATGTCACTTTATATAAACCTTTTCTCCTATACCCCTATACTCCTTTGATATTTATTGGTATTTAATTTTTATGCTATCTTATCTATTAAGCCAATAAATTAAAGATGAAATATTTTTTATACCAAAATATAAGTGATTTTTATTATATTTACTTCCAAAGCGTCGAACATAAGTTAATCTAAAAATATCATTATAATCTATAAATAAATTAGCTCCAAAAGCATTTCTTCTATCCCAAAAACTTCCCTTTTCTAAATTACCAAAAACACTTGCTCCAGCTCCTAAATAGAAAGATTTTTTATAATTAATAAATGGGTCAATATCTAATCTTAAATGGTTATTTACATGAGTTCCATAATTATAACTCAATTTTATTTGAAGTCCATCTAAAAAACCTACATTCTCATACCAATAAGCACTCCAGCCAAATGAACCTCCACCATTTATATTATCAAAAGCAAATTCTGTAGGTAATAATTTTATATATTTTGCATAATCTTTATTAATATCTGGAATAAATATAGGTTGTATTTTAAAACCTCTCTTTTTATTTAAATATCCCATACTTAACCAACCAGCAAAATCTACAGCCTTAGCTATATGAATATAATTATCATCAAATTTTGCTTTTTTATTCTCTATTAACGAAATTCTATTTATAAAAGTTTGTGCAGCTTCTTTATACCAGTCATTAGGATTTGCTTTTGCATAAAATAAAAAGGAGTCTTCACTAACCTTCATATCTGTTATATCTAGGCTCTTTAAAAACTTTTTAAATTCACTCATTGAGTATCTATTTTTTTCTGAAACTCTCCATGAAAATGCATTATATATCGCAGCAAAACGGTTATTACTATTTTTAGGTTTTTCTCCACAAAATTCAGCCTTTAACAACATATTATATACAAAAGAGGCATCTTTGCTATTATCTATTTTAAGTATATTTTTATATCTTTCCATCTGTTTTGGTAAACTCTTCTCTTTAGTGAAACCTCTTTTTATTGATTCTTGAGATATACGATAAATTGCATCATAAACACCCACATAATAATCATACTCTCTAAAATTTTTATCTAAAAATGCTCCAAATGCCCACATAAAATTACCAGTTATTGGATGAAATCTAGAAGATAATATTAAGTGTCTTTGTGGATTAAATCTAAAATATCTATCTATTGTTTCATAAAGACGCATAGACCGAAATATAGAAGTAGATTTAAGTAGTGGTAATAAATTAGTTCCTAAAAATCCTATAGATAACTCATCATCATTTTTATTATTACCTTTATAGCTTGTTATTGGACTTAAATTCTCACAAGAACCATTACAATGCAAAAATGATTTAATGCTACTATCTTTACATATTTTTTTATTAACTCTTAAAGTATCAGGGTCTATAAAAATAAAATTATCTACATCTGGACTAAGTGCAATTGCTAAATCAAGAGGTATATTATTATAAACTCCTCCATCTAAAAAGTAACCACTACCTCTTTTCCCTCTATATTTATAATCTAACTTAACTTGCTCAAATGCACCAGGAAAAGCTGAAGATGCAAAAAGAATAGGAACTATTTTACTATTATCTTTATCTAATCCAACAATCTCTAAAGTATGTAAAAAATGCTCTTTGCTATTATTTAATTCTCTATTTTTTACTCTTAATTTACCATTTTGTTCATAAACAGTAATAGGAATAGAAAAACTTTGGTTTTTTATTGTAATACCTTGAAAACTCTCTTCAACAGGATTTGCTTTTGTAACCATAACTCCTAAAGGAATTTTACAATTTTTTTCAAAAATATCTCTATTCATATGTTGCAAAATCTTCTTGGCTTTATCAATTAATGGTTTTCTAGTAAAAAGAGTGCTACTATTATTAGGGTCATAACCTTGAATAACTAAATCTTTTATATCAATATTTGTCCATGTTTCATAAAATAGATTATCATCTACCATATTATGTAAACTATTACTCTCTTTTTGACACCAATATATAGTACTAATCAAAGCATTAATAGAACCAGCAGATGCTCCAGATACAGATTTTAAATTTGGATGAAGATACTTACTATGTTTATTAAAATATTTCAAAAGACGAATTACTGCCCAATTATATCCAGCTTCATAAGCTCCAAGACTTACACCCCCACTAATAACCATAGATGTATTAATACTTTTAATATCTGCTTTTAAAATATTTAAAACTATTAATAACACTAAAAATATCTTCATATCTATTCCCTCTCTT
>CAYMGA010000091.1:0-4885 GCA_964389865.1 uncultured Nitratifractor sp. | reverse complement strand
ATTATGCAAGATAGTACAAAAGCAGTTCAAGCTGGTTATGATAAGGGTGAGTTTGGGGCTATGAGTGTTCCAATTTTTCAGACTACTGCGTATGAGTTTAGAGATAGTGAACATGCAGCTAATCTATTTGAGTTAAAAGAGCTTGGTAATATTTATACAAGGCTTATGAATCCAACTACTGATGTTTTTGAAAAGAGGTATTGTGCTTTAGAAAATGGGGTAGGGGCAGTTGCAACTGCTAGTGGGACAGCTGCAATATTTTATGCTTTTGCAAATGTTGCTGAGGCTGGAGATAATATTTTAGTAGCAAAACAAGCTTATGGTGGAACTTTAACTTTAGCGGCTCATACAATAAAGCGATTTGGAATAGAGGCTAG
This sequence comes from uncultured Nitratifractor sp., assembly GCA_964389865.1. Lineage (GTDB taxonomy): Bacteria > Campylobacterota > Campylobacteria > Campylobacterales > Sulfurovaceae > JAADEQ01. Next base: position 4,508 of record CAYMGA010000091.1, on the reverse strand, counting down.
ATTTTTTGATATTTATAATTTAGAAGAGTTAGAGAGTCAAATAGATGATAAGAGTAAAATTATATTTTTTGAAGTAATTCCAAACCCAGCAATAGAGGTTGCTGATATAGAAAAGTTAGTAGAGATTGCAAATAAACATAATATTATTTTATGTGCAGATAATACTGTTGCTACACCTATACTTTGTAAGCCATTAACTTTAGGTTGTGATATAGTAGTAAGCTCTACAAGTAAATATTGCAATGGTAATGGTAGTGCATTAGGTGGTATTATAGTAGAGGCAGATAGTGCAAAAGAGAAAATTAAAAATAATGAGCGATATAAACACTTTAATGAACCAGATGCTAGTTATCATGGATTAATTTATACATCTTTAGATATGCCAATATTTACTTTAAGAGCAAGGTTAGCACTACTTAGAGATTTTGGTGGTGCTCCAAGTCCATTTAACTCTTGGCTTAATATTCAAGGGCTTGAGACTCTACCTTTAAGAATGGAGAAACACTCTAATAATGCTTTAGAGATTGCTAAATTTTTAGAGTCTCATCCAAAAGTTTTAAGAGTAAATTACCCAGGGTTAGAGAGTAGCAAAAGTTATGCAAATGCTCAAAAGTATCTAAAGCAAGGCAAAGCAAGTGGGCTTTTAAGTTTTGAAGTAGCATCTAAAGAGGCAGCTCAAAAGGTTGCTGAAAATACAAATATATTTAGTTTAGTTGTAAATATTGGAGATAGTAAATCTATAATTACGCATCCTGCAAGTACAACACATCAGCAACTTAGCAAAGATGAGCTTATAGCTGCAGGTGTTCCAGAAGGATTAATTAGATTAAGTGTTGGTTTAGAAGATGCTCAAGATTTAATTAATGATTTAAAGAGTGCTTTAGATTTAATTTAGTTAGATAAAATATCAAATCATTTTTATCTAAAAAGAGTTATATGAAAATAACAACAAAAACTGCACACTTTAGAAGCCCTCTATATTTAGAGAGTGGGCGAATTTTAGAGCCATATGATATTATTTATGAGACATATGGTGAGCTAAATGAAGCTAAAGATAATGTTATATTAGTTTGCCATGCTTTAAGTGGTAGCCATCATGCTGCTGGGCTTTATGAAGGCGATAGAAAAGCTGGTTGGTGGGATGGACTTATTGGTGATGGTAAAGCGATAGATACAAAAAGGTATTTTGTAATTTGCTCAAATACTATTGGCTCTTGCTTTGGTTCTACATCGCCTATGAGTCCTATGTATCCATCAAATAAATTATATAGATTAAAATTTCCTGTAATTACAATTAAAGATATGGTTAAAGCCCAGATGAATTTGCTTTCATCTCTAGGTATTTATAATGTGCATTCAATAATTGGTGGTTCAATGGGTGGAATGCAAGCTTTGCAATTTGCTGTAGATTATCCAAATTTTGCAAAAAATATTATTGCACTTGCAGCTACTTATGCAACTCAACCTTGGGCAATAGCTTTTAATAAAGTAGCAATCGAAGCAATTAGAAAAGATGTTCGATTTAATAATGGAAATTATGATAAAGATGAATTTAAAGAGAGAGGTTGCGATGGTTTAGCAATTGGTAGAGTCGCAGGGCATATATCATATCTATCACCAACATCTATGCAAAATAAATTTGGTAGAGATTATGTTCCTACTGATGGACTTTTTGAGTTATTTGGACGATATGAAGTAGAGAGATATATGGAGTATAATACTGCAAATTTTGCAAAAATGTTTGACCCTTTGAGCTATTTGTATATTGTAAAAGCTATTAATACTTTTAATTTATCTCGAGGTTATGAGTCGTTATATGAAGCAATAAATAGGATAAAAGCAAATGTTCATTTAATAAGTTTTAAAGGTGATATGCTATTTTTTCCTAAAGAGATGGAGCATATTGCTAAAATGTTAAAAAGAAATAATCAAAGATATAGTTATAATGAGATAGATAGTGACTATGGACACGATGCTTTTTTGGTAGAATTAGATAAATTTAATTTTTTAATAGAAGAGGTATTAAAATGAGTGATATAAAGCAAAAGACATTTGAAGAGCATTTAAAATTGAGTAAAGAGTATATAGATAAACTATTAGATTCAGAAGTGACACTAGAAGAGAGTATAGAGCTTTATAAAAAGGCATTAAATACAATAGATTTAGCACAAAAAATGTTAGAAGATGCAAAACTTAAGGTAGAAGAGATAAATAAAAAACAAAGTGGGATTGAGTCTTGAAAGAGTTAATGGTAGGGCTTTTACAACTTCCAACTTTAGGGTTAAATAGCACAAGAATAGAGTTTTATTTAAAAAAAGCTAAAGAGAGAGGATGTAGGGTTTTACTTTTTGGAGAGTATATTATAAACCCTTTTTTTAAAGAGTTACAAACTTTTCCAATTAGTATGATAAAAGAGCAAACTAACTCTAAAATCGAATTTTTTAAAAAGTTGAGTCATGAATTTGATATAACTTTAGTTGTGCCAATTATTGAAGTTAAAGCAGATAAGTTTTATAAAAAAATTGCAAAGATTTCACCTAAATCTATAAATTATTATACTCAACAGATATTAATTAATTATAATCATTGGAATGAAGAGGCTTTTTTTGCAAACCCTATAAAAGAGTTACAATCACCACTTATATTTACAATAGATGGTTTTAAAATTGCCATAATGTATGGATTTGAGATTCACTTTGATAAGTTATGGGAAGAGATACATAGAAAAAGAGTAGATTTAGTTTTAATTCCAACAGCATCTACTTTTGAGTCTAAAAATAGGTGGCGAGAGTTACTTAAAACTAGAGCTTTTTTAAATAATTGCTATATTATGAGGGCTAATAGAGTTGGAGAGTATAAAGATAGTCATCATAAGTGGCGTTTTTATGGTGATTCTATGTTTATTAGCCCAGATGGAGAAGTTTTAATTAGATTAGAAGATAGAGAATCTATGTTAATAGAACCAATATCTAAAGAGGAATTAAGAGAGAGTCGAAGAGGTTGGGGTTTTGGTTTAGCACTTAGAAAGAGAGGTGAGTTATAATGAATAGTTACTACTCTCGCCAAATTATGCTTTGGGGTAAAGATAAGCAAGAGAGTTTATCTAAAAAGAGTATTTTAATTGTTGGTTCTGGTGGACTTGGTTGCTCTGTTGCTTTAGCTTTAAGTGGCAGTGGAGTAGGGCAGTTAGATATTGTAGATTTTGATAGGGTGGAGTTGCATAATATACATAGACAAGTTCTTTTTAATGTAGAAGATTGTGGAGAATATAAAGCTAAAGTAGCAGTAGAGAAGATTTTAAAAAGAGATAGTAATTTAAAATCAAATGCTTATTGTATCTCTTTTGAAGAGTATATTAAAAAAGATATTAAAGATTATGATTTAATAATTGATGCAACAGATAATCTTTTTGTAAGAGAGCAAATTAACTCTTATGCTAAACTTAAAAATATAGTATGGATATATGGTAGTGTAGAAGAGTTTAATGGTCAAGTTTGCCTATTTAAAGATTCTAGTTTTAATATGTTTGCTACAAAAGAGGTAGAGCCAAAAGGAATTGCAGCACCAATGGTTATGCAAATTGCATCTTTCGAAGCAAATTTAGCATTAAGATATTTGGCAGATTTGAGAGTTTCAAGCGATATTTTTTACTATTTATACTATAATGATAGTGGAGAATTTGAGATAAAAAAATTTAAATTACCAAAAGGATAGATATGAAAAAGAGTGTAGTTATAATGAGTGCTATATTAGCGTTAATTACAGGGTGTACACAAGAGACACAAAATAAATTGAGCCGTTCTATTCAAAATTGGACAGGTACAGATGGTGTTTTAGATATATATGCTGGTAGTAAGCTAGTTAAAAGATTTATTAAAATAGATAAACTATCTACTGCTTATGGAACAGATGATGGAAAACCTAGACCATATAGATTTGGATATGGTTATGATGATAAAAATTTTAACTTTAAAAGAGATGCAGGTGAGAAAAAGGTATATTTTGAATTCTCTGACTACTCAACAAGTTATATATTTTACGAAAATAATTAAGGAGATTTTATGAAAGTAGTTTCAACACAAGAAGCCCCTCAAGCTATTGGACCATACTCTCAAGCAATTATTGCTAATGGTATGGTATTTACTTCAGGGCAAATCGCTCTAAGTCCACAAGGCGAAATAGTTTGCGATGATGTAGAAGGGCAAACAAAACAAGTTTTAACAAATTTGAGTGCAGTTTTAAAAGAGGCAGGAAGTAGTCTTGAAAAGGTAGTAAAAACAACAATATTCTTAAGTAGTATGGATGATTTTAAAGCTGTAAATGAAGTATATGCAACATTTTTTAAAGAGCATAAACCAGCAAGAAGCACAGTTGCAGTAAAAACTTTACCACTTAATGTAAAAGTAGAAATTGACTGCATTGCTTTAGTTGATTAATACTTAAATGACTGATGTTACGCATTTACTTAAGATAAAACCTTTTACTGTAATAGATTATAAAGTCAAATC
>CAYMGA010000090.1:0-4913 GCA_964389865.1 uncultured Nitratifractor sp. | reverse complement strand
GCAAACTCATCTAAATCATTTGGGCATTTAGCTACTTTGTAGTAATCATACTTAAGCTTTGTAGCTATTTCTCTATGTTCAATATCTAACTCAAAAATTGTCTCTGAATTATCTATTGTAAAAGCTATTGGGAAAATTAAAACACTTAAATTGGTTGGATTTCTTAAAACATCTTCTAAATTTGGCTCTAGCCATGTTCCATTACCAACTTTAGATTGGTAAGCTAACTCTATTGATTGAAAGTTTAAACCCTCTTTTTTTAACTCATCTTTTATTAACTCTACATTTGTCTCGATATGTTTTTGATATGGGTCACCCTTTTTTATAATATCTAGTGGCAAGCCATGAGCTGAAATTATTAACTTTTTATCTTTTGCACTACTATTTTCAAGAGTCTCTTTTATAAGTTTGATTTGTAATTTTATATACTCTTTATTATCATAATATCTATCTACTATTTCTATTTTAGGAGCGTAATCTATCTCTTTACAAACTTTAATTACATCTTCTATTGAAGATTTAGTTGTTGTTGTAGAGTAGTGAGGATACATAGAAAATAGTATCAATTTATCTATATTTTCATCTTTTAATTTTAATAAAACCTCTTTTGCAAATGGTGGAACATATCTCATTACAGGATATGTCTTAATTTTACTTAAACTCTCTACTCTTTTAGCTAAAGAGTTTGTTATCTCAAGTAGTGGTGACTTTCCACCAATTATTTTATAATTTTCAATAGCTTCTTTTAATCTCTTTTTTACAATAATTGTGCCTACTAACTTTCTTGTTATAGCATTTGTTTGTAAAATATAGGGGTCAGCAAACATATTTTTTAAAAATATCTCCACTTCATCAATTGAATTTGGACCACCCATATTGAGTAAAAGTATAGCTTTTGACATAATCAGACCTAATTTTTTAGTGTATATTACTCATTTTTATTTAATTTTATTAATATTTTGATATAAATCATTTAAAAAGCTTCTATTTTTTGCTAAAATCACTCAAACTAAGTAATTAAGAGGTATAGAAAAAAGGCGTTGTTATCTTTACTCTTTAACTTTAAACTTATACTTCTTAGAAGTATATTTACTTTTACTCAATAAGGAGATATTTTGCAATATCCTACATTTTATGATAAAGTAGAGCCAATTATATTAAAAGATGAGTTATCTAACTTTTTAGGTGCAACTAAAGATGGTATTGTAGAGATTAGTTATTTAGATTGTGTCAAATTAGCTAGTCACTCTTGCCCAACAGTTGCTAGTAGTTTTATTGCTACTAAAGTAGCATTAGAAAAGTTATTTAGAGATACTACTCCTAAAAGAGGTGAAATTAAAGTAGAGTTTTCACCTTCAAAAGAAGATGGTGTTACTGGAGTTATAGGTTTGGTTATTGGTTATATTTGTGGTGCTAGTGATAATGGTGGCTTTAGTGGGATTGGTGGAAAATTTAATAAGCGAAATTTATTAACTTTTGAAAATAGAGAGGTTCAAGGTTTAGTTAAATTGACAAGATTAGATACGCATAACTCTATTACCCTAGATATAGATACATCAAAAGTTCCAAGTAATCCTAATATGAAGATATTAATGCAAAAATCTTTAATGGGTAGTGCAACAAAAGATGAGCAAGAAGAGTTTAAAAAACTTTGGCAAAGCAGAGTCGAGTATCTTTTAACTAAAAAAGATGAGTGGGGAAATATAGTAAAAATTAAGGAGCAAAAATGATAGCAAACTACTTAACAAATGAGCATAGAGAGTGTGATAATTTATTTGCAAAAGCTGAAGCAGCTGCTGCAAAAGGAGACTTTAAAACTACAAAAGAGGAGTTTTTAAACTTTGCAGATGATACACTCTTACACTTCAAAAAAGAGGAGGAGCAGTTTTTCCCACTATTTGAAGAGATAACAGGTAGTAGCGAAGGCCCTACAATGGTTATGAAGTATGAGCATGAACAAGTTAGAGCTCTTATGGGGAAAATGGCTCAAGCAATTGAGAGTGAAGATAAAGATGCTTATCTATCTTTAGCAGAATCTATGATGATACTTTTACAGCAACACAATATGAAAGAGGAGCAGATGTTATATGCTATGGCAGATAGAGTTATAGATTCTACAAAATCTCAAGAGTTAATATCAAAAATGGAGGAGTTGAAGCTTTGATGGAGTATTTCTTAGATGCAAGAGAGTTAGAGCATCCTGAGCCATTAGAGAGGGCCATCTCATATTTAAAAAAATTAGATGAAAATAGCTATTTTTATATGCTACACAGAAAAGAGCCAATACCTCTTTTAGCATTAGCAAGTGAGCATAATTTAAATACTATTTCAATCAATAAAGATGAAAATTGGCATATTTTAATATCTCCAAATAGAAATTTAGATTTATCTAAATTTATAAAGAAAGATTATGTTTCAAAATAGTGGACTATCGCTAGACCAAGCACCCCCTATAAATGTAGTTTTAAGATTTTTTTTAACAGGTGCTATATTTGGTATTATTGGTTCTATAATGCTCTTTTTTTGGAGCGATAGTATAAAAGAAATATCTAATCCAAAAACTTTAGCAATTGTGCATACATTTACACTTGGAGTTATGGCATCTTTTATGTTAGGAGCCCTATTTCAAATGATGCCTGTTCTTTGTGGTGTAGCAATAAAAGCTCCTAATGAACTCTCTTTAAGAGTAAATTATGCACTACTTTTTGGAACACTCTTTTTAATTATCTCTTTTATAAAAACTTCAACTGCTCTATATGTTTTAGCATTTATATTTTTATCTTATGCCATATTTATGGCAGCTTTAACAATGATATATAAGCTTAATAAAATAGAGCATAGTAGTTCATCTCGTGGAATGTTAATAGCACTTATATCACTTATAATAACTGCGCTTATGGGTTTAACACTTTTATCTATACGAATAGGAGCTCCATTAAATATAGATTATACAAAATTAAAATATATACACTTTAGCTTTGGGCTATTTGGATGGATAGCTTTATTGATAATATCTGTATCTTTTCAAGTCATAGAGATGTTTTATGTTACACCCCCTTATAATAAAAGATATACAAAAGTAATACCTACTATTATATTTACAACACTTATTATCTATGCATTCTCTCTATTTATAACAGATATTTTACTATTTTTACCATATATAGTCACATTTTTAATAGCACTACATGCAATCTTTACACTTTATAACTTAAAGCGTAAAAAACGCCCTATAAATGATGCAACTGTATGGTTTTGGACTTTAGGAATGGTAGCATTAATACTCTTTTTTATTGTATCTGTTTTAAAAATTAATACGATATTATCTGCAACACTTTTTTCAATTTTTGCTTTAAGTATTATGTTTGCTATGAGTTATAAAATTGTTCCTTTTCTTGTATGGTTTCATTTAAATGCAAAAGGTTACTTCGATGCCCCTATGATGCATGAAGTCGTATCTCCAAAATATGCAAGAGTAAATCTTTATCTATTTTTAGTAGCCTCTATTTTATCTATATGTTCAATATTTTATACTAAAATATACTATATTAGCTCTGCTATTTTACTCTTATCTTTTTTAATGTTAGCTATTGCAATATATCAAGCATTAAATAAATATTACTATACTCTCAAACATGGGAAAAGATTAGAATTTAGTTTCTAATTGTTAATTTTTTACACAATCAAACTATTTTATGATACAATACTTCAAACAAGTGGTGAATATATGTCATCACTTATATTCTTTTAAGCAAATTTAATGTAATTATTCGATAAAATGGAGATATTTAAAAAGATAGAGGTATTATGTTAAGGTATATATTTAAAAACTATGACACTTTTTTAGAATCTTTGCGCTTTAATATAGATACTCTATTGCATAAAAAAGAGAATTTAGATAGTAAAAATCTCCAATTAAAGCCATATGAAGTTATAGAGATAGAGATAAAAAAACAAGAAGAGAATTTAAAACTTAAAACAGATATACAAACAAAACATAATATTAGAGAACATACCCTATATCTTAGGTTAAAGCAAAGAGCATTACAAAGTAGTAATTTATATATAAAAAGAGCTGAAGATATATTAAAAGATGAGGTAGAAGAGAGTGCTTATGAAGCTCTTGCTTATTTAAATAGAGTTCCTAAAGATTTACCTAAAGAAGATATAAAAGAGATTTCTCTATTTAAAGCATTAATTTATGAATTGTTAGAAGATTTTGAAGAAGCTTCTAATGAGTATAAAAAAGTTTTAAAGATAGATAACTCTACAGAAGTGCTAAAGAGATATAAAGAGTTTGTTGAGAGGTCAAGAGAACTACTTAGTTGGCATAAAAGTAAACAAGGAGAACTTAGATTTAGTAGTTTAAATCTTCATAATATCGCAAAAATAGAAGATATGCCAAAAATAGCTGAACGATTAGATAATATGGCAAAATATTATGCAAGAAGCCCAAAAAGTAGAGAACTTGGTAAAAGATACTTTAAAGAGGTAATTAAAATATATAAAAAATTAGCAAAAGAGAATCCAAAAGAGTATAGTTGCTATTATATAAAATCTTTGATAGATGCTGTTGAAATTTTTATGTTCTCTTCAGTCTTTTTGCAAGAAGCAAACGAGTTATTAATAAAATCTAAAGATTGTATTGATATGAGAGTATATCTATTAGAGAGAATAAAAGAGTTAAAAAATAAAAGCTTCATAAAAAAGATTAATCAACTCTAAACTCCTCTACTCCTTCTCACCCCTATACTCCTTTGAAAGTTATTGGTGTTTAATTTTTACTCACTACTTATATCCACAAAAAGTTATATATTGATACTATATAATAACCTGAATATTTAAGCTTTTTTTACATATAAATAATATATACTTATACAAAAAATAAGGGTTTATTATGAGTAAAAAGAGTA
>CAYMGA010000089.1:0-4977 GCA_964389865.1 uncultured Nitratifractor sp. | reverse complement strand
TATCTCAACCATTCCATGTTGCAGAAGTTTTCACAGGAAGCCCTGGTGTTTATGTAACTTTAGATGACACTATTAAGAGTTTCAAAGGATTGCTTGAAGGTAAATATGATGACCTTCCAGAAGCTGCATTCTATATGGTAGCAGGAATTGATGAGGCAATTGCTAAGGCAGAGAAATTGAAAGCTAAGGCTTCTTAATAGAGCCTTAAGGAGCTTAAAATGAGTACAATGAAGTTAGAGATTGTAACACCACACGGAGCTATTTATAATGGCGATGTGAAAGTTGCAACACTTTGTGGGAAAGAGGGTGAGTTTGGTGTTTTACCAGGTCACGCTTCTTTAGTTAGTTTATTAGATGCTGGTATTATTACTGCAACAACTGCATCTAATAAAGAGGTTTCTGTTGCAATTAACAGTGGTTATGCAAAAGTATCTGAAGATAAAGTTACAGCTATTGTTGATGGAGCAGTAGTTGTTAAAGATGAAGAGGGTGTTTTAAGTGATAACTTAGAAGAGGCTAAAAAGCTTCTTAAAAGTGCTCAAACTTCTGATACTACAATTGCAACAGCAGTTAGTAAAATTGAATCTATTAAGAAGTAGAATATGTCTATTTCAGACTATTTTGCTCAAAGTGGCTTTATAACTTTTTTAGTTATAGGGACACTATCTTTCTATTTTATATCTACTCTTACAATATTTTTATATAGATACAAAACAATAAATAAACGATTAAAAGTTGAACAAGAAGCCCTTGCATCTTTATATAAATCTGATGAAACATCTCCTGATGCATCATCTATCCTCTATGGATATATTAGCAAAAGTGAAGGTAGTTTAGAAAAAATTTTTAAAGCCGCAATTAGTGATACAATTAGAGTATCAACTAAAGGTTTAACACAACTTGGTATTATGGCATCTACTTCTCCTTTTATTGGTCTATTTGGAACAGTTGTTGGTATTTTAGATGCATTTGGAAGACTTGGTAACTTAAAGAGTGCCTCTTTATCAGTTGTTGCTCCTGCTATTAGTGAAGCTTTAATTGCAACAGCAGTTGGTATTTTTGTAGCAATCTTTGCTTACTCTTTTAATCTCTTATTAAAGAGAAAAATATATGAGTTAAACTCTACACTAGAGTCTGCTGCAGAGATTTTAGTTAGTAGGAATTAAAATGAATTGGGATGATGAACCAGATTTAAATATTACACCTTTTGTTGATGTAATGCTTGTATTAATGGCAATTTTAATGGTTACAGCACCCACTATGACATATCAAGAAAAGATTGATTTACCAGAGGGGACAAAGAGCAAAGAGGTTGATAAAGAATCAACTGTAACAATAAGAATGGATAGAGATAAAAATATCTATTTCGGGAAAGAGAGATTTACTCTATCTAACTTTAGAGACTCTTTTATGCTAAAATCTAGCAATTTTAAACCATCTACAACAGTCTTTATTAGAGCCGACAAAGCACTAGAGTATGGAGATGTTATCTTTTTACTCAAAAGTGTTAAAGATGTAGGTTTTACTAAAGTCTCTTTGATTACAGAATGAATAGGTTAAAACTTGAAGCTTTAGCTTCATCTATTTTAATTTATCTTATAATTATAGTCACTATATTTACTATTGCTTTATATAATCCTACTAAGGATAAAGCTAAAATCTATACAGCTAAAAAGAGTGAGGTAATAGAAGTTTCTCTTGGTTCTCCTAGCCATACAAAAAGTTATATACATAAAAAAAGTACTAAGAAAAAGAGTAGTAAAAAAAAGAGAAAAAAAGTTGTTAAAAAAAGTCATAAAAAAGTAGTAAAAAAAGTAAGAAATATAAAAAAGAGAGTTATTAAAAAGGTTGTTAAAAAAAGTTATAAAGTTACTAAAAAAGTTATAAAGAAAGCTCATAAAGTAATAAAACAAAAGCCTATAAAACATAATGTTAATGCTAGTTCGCTATTTAAAAATATAAAAAGTGAATCTATTGCTTCTAAACCTGTTGGTAATAGTGGTAAGAGTTTAAAAAAGGTAAATAAGTCAAAAGGTATAGTAAATAGATATTTTGCAAAAGTTCAAAATACTCTTAAGAGTTGGCCAGCACAAAGTAACTTTGCTGGTGAGGTTGTTAGAGTAAGACTTATTATTTACTCTACAGGATTATTTGATTATACAATTATATCTCGCTCTTTAAATCCAGAATTTAATAGATCTCTAAAGGCATATTTAGAGCAATTAAAGAGGGTTGGATTTGGAGCACACTCTAATCCTAAGCCATATAATGTAGTAGTAGAGTTTATAGCAAAATAGAAAAAATTTAATCTTAGTAATACTATTTAATATAACTTTTATAAGCTTCTTGATACAATCAAATAAAAGTAAGTAGCAAGGAAATTATATGAAACTTTTTCTATATTTAATTATTTTGATAAATTTTATTTTTGCTAATCAACCAGATGCTGTTATAAAAGTAGAGAAAAATGTAGATACGAGAGCAACAGTATCTATTATTTCATCTATTGAAACAGCTAAAAAATTTCGTAAAATTGTAAATAAATTATTAAAATCAGATTTAACTGTAAGTGGTCATTTTGCAGTTGAAAATAATATTTCATTAGCAAATTATAATGCTTTAGCTGTTACATTGAATACAAAAAGTGAATATACAATTCTTTATAAATTTAATAAAACTCCAAATGGTGGAGCTTCTTTAGATATTAAACTATTTAAAGGAGCTCCTAAAAAACAAGTTTTAGTTAAAAATTATACTGTTAGTAGGTTAGAAAAAGCCCCATTTTTGATACATAAAGCAGTAAGTGATATTAATAACTTTTTAAAATATCCACCAATAAATTGGATTAATAGATATGTTGTGCTATCAAGGTATAAAGGGGCTAAAAAAACAGAAATTATGCTTGCTGATTATACCTTTACATATAAAAAAGTAATACTAAAGGGTGGGTTTAATATGTTTCCAAAATGGGCAGATAAAAACCAAAGAGAGTTATTTTTTAGTGATTATAGTGGAGATAGAATTAAATTATATAAGCTAAATATCTATACAGGTCAAAAAAAGCTAATTACAACTTCTACTGGTATGTTGATATGCTCAGATGTTAGTCAAGATGGAAGTAAACTTTTATTAACAATGGCTCCAAATTCACAACCAGATATATATCTATTTAGTGGAGGAAGTGCAAAAAAATTAACAAACTTTAGTGGTATTGATGTAAGTGGTAAATTTGCTGATGGAGAGCAAAATGTAGTTTTCGTATCTAATAGATTAGGAAATCCAAATATATTTAAAATGCCAATTACCGGTGGAAGTGTATCACAAATAGTTCATCATGGAACAAATAATGATTCAGTAGATACGCATGAATCTGAGATTGTTTACTCTAGTAAAGAGAGTAGAAAATCATTTAATATATATTTAAGCGATACAAGTGGTTCACAAACTAGACCACTTACAAGTGGTGGTATTAATCAACACCCAAGATTTAGTGGAGATGGTAATGTTGTTATGTATATCAAAAGATTACCAAGTGGAAACTCTATTGGTTTTATAAATTTAGCTTCTAATAGAAGTGAAGTATTTAAATTAGGTATAAATAGAATTCAATCAATAGATTGGTAAGGAGAAAATTATGAAATTTTTAAGAGTTTTCTTTATAAGTTTTATTTTAGCAACTACTCTGAGTGCTGAACAATCAGTATATTCTGATAGTGACTTTATAGATGCTGATGCAGTTGCTAAAAAAAATAGTCAAGAAATTTTTATATTAAAACAACAAATATCTCAGTTAAAAGAGCAAATTGAAGGATTAAAAAGTATTATAAATGGACAAGCAAATACAATAGAACAAATTAAAGCTAAAACAAATAATAATTTAGAAGATATTGTAAATCAATTATCTCAAAGAGTTGCTACACTAGAGTCTAAATCAGCACAAGTAGTTGTAAAAAATAGAGATACAAATAGCAATCAAATGCAAGTAGAAAGCCCTAAACCTAAGGTTATGAAAAAAGAGAAAAATTTATCTAATAAAGAGTTATATAAATTAGCAGTTCTTAACTTTACAAATGGTAAATTATCTAAAGCAAAAGAGGGGTTTGAAACTCTTAAAAAAAGAGCTTATAAAAAGGCTTCTGTTAATTTTTACTTAGGTGAAATTGCATTCAAAAAACAAAAATATAATGATGCTATTATAAATTATCAAAAAAGTGTAAATTTAAAAGATAAAGCTTCATATATGGATAAACTTTTACTACATACAGCAATATCTTTACAAAAAATGGGAAAAAAGTCAGAAGCCAAAAATTTCTTTGATGCAGTAATAATGGGTTATCCTGATACTATCTCAGCTAAAGAGGCAAAAAAGTATATAAAATAGTTTAAAATATTATATATTTGTAAGCTAGTATAAAGTCTAATAAGTTAAAATCGATAAATTATTTTAATAAAGGAATTTTTATGGCAATTAAAGAAGAAAATAGCGTTGTAGGCTTAATATATGAGTTAACAGAAGCTGGAAAGACAGAAGTAATAGATAGTAATAAAGAGGGAATTCCATTAGAATTTGTAATGGGTAAAGGGCAGCTAATACCAGGTTTAGAAAAGCAAATTGTTGGTATGGAAGCTGGAGAAGAGGCAACTATTACAGTTCCAGCTGCACAAGCTTATGGAGAAAGAGATGACAGTGCTGTTCAAGAACTTCCAAAAGAGCAGTTTGAAGGTATAGATTTACAAAAAGGTATGCAACTTTATGGTCAAGGACAACAAGGCGAAACTATTCAAGTAACTGTAGTTGATTTTAATGATGAAACAGTAACAGTTGATTTTAATCATCCATTAGCTGGTAAAGATTTAGAATTTAAAGTTAAAATTGCTAGTGAAAGAGATGCAACAGCAGATGAAGCAGCAACAGGTCAAGTTGGTGGTGGATGTGCAGATGGAAGCTGTGGTTGTAGTCACTAATCTTCTTATAAA
>CAYMGA010000088.1:0-5081 GCA_964389865.1 uncultured Nitratifractor sp. | reverse complement strand
GCAATGAAATAAATCTTATTTCATTGACATTGTGCTTTAGCCCTATTTTTTGTTTCATTACAAAGTAAAATATGTAATACTTAACTTAAAAGTTCTAGGAAAAAGCTTTATGCTTTGCGCTTTTTGCTTTAAGCAATAAATGTAACATTTATTTTATTGACATTGCCTCTTCTATATCCTTTTAATATCATTTATAAAATTTTATGCAATTCATTAGCTTGTTCTATCCATTTTGTTAACTCTTCCCAGTTTTCATCTTTTACATAAGTTTCAAATGTCTCTAGCTCCTCTTTTAAATTTTTAGTTGCTTCTAGTAAATTTTGGCTATTTTGTTTAAAAATATCTATCCACATTGTAGGAGCACTTTTAGCTATTCGGCTCATACTTCTAAATCCACCTCCAGCTAATGCTAATATGGCTTTTGGATTCTCTTGTTTCATTACAGAGTTTGCTAATGCATAACTAACAGCATGTGGCATATGAGATATATAGGCGGCATGTTTATCATGCTCTTTTGCATTCATATAAAATATTTTCATTCCTATATCTCTAAAAATCTCTTTTGCAAATTTAAGATGATATGGATCATTATCTTCAGTATCGCAAAGAACTACAACTTTTCCTCTATATAACTTTCTATCTGCTGCTTGAGGTCCAGATTTTTCTGTTCCTGCCATTGGATGTGATGCTACAAAGTTTGCTCTAATCTCTTGTGGTATTGAAGCTACAATTTTCTCTTTTGTGCTTCCAAAATCTACAATAGTTGTATTTGAAGATGCTTTTTTTAATTGAGGTAGTAATTTTATAATAGCATTTACAGGGATTGTTAATACAATTAAATCTAAATTTAAAAGGTCATTAATATCATCTGTAATCTTATCAGCTATTTTAAGTTGTAAGGCATCTAGACAGTGTTGGTCATTATGGTCTAAACCTATAATCTCTAATCTCTCATCTCTTTGTTTAAATTTTCTCTTAAGAGCTAAAGCAAATGAACCACCCATTAAGCCTAACCCTACAATTCCTACTTTCACTTATTCTCCTTAAAATCTATTTTTTGCCAATTTGCTTTTGTATCTATCTCTGGAAAACCATCTAAAATCTCTAATGGTTTAAAATTTGTTTTATACTCAAATGCTTTACAACCATCTACCCAATACCCTAAATATATCCAATCTTTACCAAGAATTTTAGCAAACTCAATTTGCTTAATTAAAGAGTAAACCCCAAGAGATAATTTAGGGTAATCGGGGTCATAAAAAAAGTATATTGCACTTATGCCATCTGTAGTTATATCCATTAAATCTACACCTACTAACTTTTTATCTACATAGTATAAAACCTCTTTACCAAAATTATAAGCACCTTCTACAAAATTTTCATAATACTCTCTTGGTGATATATCTTTACCTCTCCATCCATCTTTTTTAGCCTTCCATTGATGATATTTATTATATAGTTTTATATGTTGGCTTGTAATAGTTGGCTTTTGTATAACTATTTTCGTATCTTTATTTCTTTTAATAGCTCTTCTTTGGGATTTAGATGCTTTAAACTCTTTTACATTAATTCTTAAACTCTTACACTCATTGCATCCATTACAAATTGGATAAAAGTAGTAGTTACCAAATCTACGCCAACCCCTCTCTATAACAGCAGAGTTAAATATGCTATTTGAATGGGATACATATTTATAGTGCATACGAACACTTTTACCTTTTAAATATGCACAATCATAATCTAGTGTGCAAAAATCTGTTGATGGTGGAAATAATTTATCTTTTTCTTGCTTCATATCGCGATTGTAGCAAAAAATTGATACAATTACTTTTAAAAAAAGAGTATAAATGAAAATATTTTTGTATCAATCTCCAAATGGGTATTGTTATAACAGTGATTCAATATTTCTATATAAATTTGCAAGAGAGTTTAAAATATCTGGGAATGTATTAGATATTGGTTGTGGAGTAGGGGTTCTTAGTTTACTTTTAGCAAAAGATTTTAAGGCTAATTTTTATGCTGTTGAGAAACAAAAACAGATGTATCTTTTTGCAAAAAAGAATTTTGAAATAAATAAGTTTAATATAAATTTACAAAATTGTGATTTTAATAGTGTTAAATTTAATGTGCAATTTGATTATATTATATCAAATCCACCATTTTATAAGGTAGATAAGCATCAAAGCCCAAATGAATCTAAAAATATAGCAAGGTATGAACACCATTTACCATTAGATATATTAATTAAAAAAAGTGCAAAACTTTTAAAACCAAGAGGGTATTTTATCTTCTGTTATGATGCTTGGCAAACAGATAGTGTAATTTCTAAATTAAATAGTTATAATTTAACACCAGAATTTATAAAATTTGTCCATCCAAAAGCTAATAAAGAGGCAAAAATTGTTATCATTGCAGCTAGAAAATCCTCTAAGGCTAGAAGTAAAATTTTACCACCTCTAATTGTATTTGATAGTAATAGAAATTATACTAAAGAGGCAAAAGAGGCATTTAAAATAGCAAATACTCACTCTATAAAGGGAGTTTATGAAGAGAGTTGAAGATTTTAATTTTAGTTTTGATAGTAGTGCCTGTGCTAGTTGTGGAGGGAGATGTTGTATTGGAGAGAGTGGGTATATTTGGGTAAATTATCCAGAGATAGAAGCAATTTCTAAATATTTAAACTTAAGTGTAGAAAATTTTGCAAAAGAGTACTTAATTCGTGCAAAAAATAGATACTCTTTAAAAGAGTTTAAGGTTAAAGAGTTAGGATATAGTTGTATATTCTTTGATACAGATAAAAGATTATGTAAAATTTATGATGTCCGTCCAAAGCAGTGTAGAACTTTTCCCTTTTGGGGAGTATTTAAAGATGATACTACAGAGTTAATAAAAGAGTGTCCAGGAGTAATATTAGATGAAAATAATTAAAATAGTTGCTAGTTTACTATTAGTTGTAAATATAGTTCATGCAAGTGCTAAAATAAATAATTATAACGAAGATGAAGAGATAGTAAAAGCAATATACTATACACAACATAAAAAAAATAAAGAAGCAGCAGCTATTTGGAAAAAACTCTTTGAAAAGACAAATGAAGAGAAATTTTTAATAGAGTATTTTTATGCAGCATTAAGTTTTAAAGATATTAAAGATGTAATAAAAGAGATAAAAGAGTCTCTTAATAAAAAAAAGAGTAAAGATTTATATGAATTATTAGCATCTTTATACTCTAAAGAGGGTGATACTGATGGTGTTTTAGATTCAATAGAACATATTCAAGATGGTAATGTAGAATCAATGTATGAGTTAGCATATCTATACTCTATTAAAGGTAAAAAGGATAAAGCATTAAATATATATAGAAAAATTTATAAAAAAGAGCATAGTTGGGATGCCCTAAAGGGAATATTATCTATACTATCTTCTCAAAATAAATCAAAAGAGGCAGCAAATATTTTATGGAAAGCACTTAAGAGTAAAACTAGAATGCCTAAAGATGCTTATTTAGTATATGTTGGTTTAATAGATTATAAAAAAGTCCCAAATAGAGCAATTTTTGCATTTAAACAGTTATTTAAGCTAACAGGAGATAGAAGATATATAAAACAACTAATTAGTCTATATCTTTTTAAAAAAGATTATGACTCTATAATTAAAATTTTAGAGTTAACTCACTATGACCAAAATTTATTATATGAGTTATATTTATCTAAGCAAGAGATAGTAAATGCTTATAAAACTATAGATAGTTTGTATAAAAGTAGTAAAGAACCAAAATGGTTAGCAGAAAAAGCAATATTAACTTATGAAATAGCAAATAAATTTAATGCAGTTGATGATAAAGTTATAAAAAGAATGAGTGAACTTTTTGAAGAAGCTTTTAGCAAAGGTGTTAAAGATGCAACTTATTATAACTACTATGGATACACTCTTATTGAGCATAATAAAGATATAAAAAAAGGATTAGAATTAGTAAAAAAAGCTATTGAGCAAGAACCAAATAATATATACTATTTAGACTCTTTATCTTGGGGTTACTATAAACTTAAAAAATGTAAAGAGGCAAAAGAGGTTATGAGAAAGATATTTAAACTTAATAAAAGTAAATTAGAAGATGATATTTTAAAACATAACGATAAGATTAAAAAGTGTAAGGATAAATAGTGGCAGATATTTTAGATGAAATTATAAAAAAAACAAAAGCAGATGTAGAAAAAAGAAAAAAAGATTTTCCCGAAGAGTGGCTTGGTAGGTCTTTGGCATTTAATCCATTTATTCCAAGAGATGTTACAAAAGCTTTAAAATCAACCAAAGATAACCCATATAGAATTATAGCTGAGATTAAAAAAGCAAGTCCTTCAAAAGGAGTAATTAGAGAAGATTTTGACCCAATGCAAATTGGTGTATTATACCAAGAGGGTGGGGCAGATGCCTTATCTATTCTTACAGAGCCACACTGGTTTAAGGGTGATAAAGAGTATCTTGGAATGGTTAGACGATATGTATCTGTGCCACTTTTAAGAAAAGATTTTATTATAGATAAATACCAAATCTTAGAAGCTTTAGTTTATGGTGCTGATTTTATCTTATTAATTGCAAAAGCACTAAGCAGAAAAGAGTTAAAGAATTTAATAGAGTATGCTCACCATTTAGGTTTAGAAGTTTTAGTCGAAATTCACGATAAAAAAGATTTAGTAAAAGCTATATTTGCAGGAGCAAATATTATAGGAATTAACCATAGAAATTTAGAAACTTTTAAAATGGATATGGAGTTAAGCTTTAAATTAATTCCACTAATACCAAACTCAAAAATAATAGTAGCAGAGAGTGGCATAACTGATCATGAAGTTGTAAAAGAGCTATCAAAAGCAGGAGCAGATGCATTTTTAGTTGGCGAACACTTTATGAGACAAGATGACATTACAAGTGCTGTAAAAGAGTTGAAGTATGGTAAAGTATAAAAGATGATTTAGATAGCAGTCTTCTCCTGTTTATTTTATGCTATAATTGTTTAAAATAAATATTGGAAGATTGTTATGAAATTTTTTGAACTGACATGCAGGGCATATTTGAAGAGGGATAT
>CAYMGA010000087.1:0-5276 GCA_964389865.1 uncultured Nitratifractor sp. | reverse complement strand
AAGTATGGTCAGGTAAGGGTGAAAGGGTGGTGTAAGAGACCACCGGTAACTATGGCAACATAGTTAGCCAGGTAAACCCAACCCGCAGCAAGAAGTACTTGGTATAAGCCTTGCAAAATTGTACTTCGCTTGAGCTAATTAGCAATAGTTAGCCTAGATAAATAACTATCTAATACAGAACTCGGCTTATAGCTATACCCTTAACTTTAAACTTTTTAAGATATATTTATTCTTACTTTGATATTAGGAAATCAAATGATAAACAAAATATTTATAATTATAATGTTACCTATATCTCTTTTTTGTGATATTCATTATGCAAAAATGGAGCCAATAGAGACAGTTACTTTAAAAGCAGAAGCATCTGGGAAAGCTGTTAAAGTAATGAGTGAATTAGAGGGTAAAGTAGTTAATGGTGTAATAGTTCAAATAGATGATAAGATTAATAAATTAGACTTAAAACACTCAAAAGAGTCTTTAAATTTAATTAATAAGATGATAAAACTTAATGAAGATATGTTACCTATCTTAAAGAAAAATTTAGATGAAAAGAAGAGACTTTATCTAAAAATTGCTCCATTATATAGTAGTTCTGAAAATCAAAAAAATAATCTTTATAGTGCATATATAAGTGCTAAAACACAATATAGTTCTACACAAGAGAAAATTTTAAATTTAAAGAGTCAAAAAGTAACACTTGAGCAAAAAATTGCTCAATTAGAGGATTTAATATCCAAAAAAGAGATATTAGTTAAAGATAAATATTTATACTCTTTAAATATTAAAAAGGGAGAGTTTATTACAATTGGTATGCCCATTGCAATAATTCAAGATATATCAAAAGCTAAATTAACAATATATTTAAGTGATGATGAAATTAAGAATTTATCGAAAAAGAGAATATATATTAATGGTAAAAAGAGTAATTTGAAATTTAATAAAATTTGGAAAGTTGCAGATAAAGAGTATATATCATCTTATAAGGCAGAGATAGTTTTAAATCCAATTGGTAGATTTTCTAAATTATTAAAAGTGGAGTTAAAATGATACATACAGCTTGTCCATTAGATTGTTATGATGCATGTAGTGTTGTCTATGATAGTGTTAACTCTAAAGCTTTGGTTGCTAGTAGTCTAGTTCCTAATACAAATGGAGTTTTATGCCCACATTTAAATAAACACTTTTTTGAAGCTAAAAGGTTAGAAAAACCTATGGTAAATGGTGTAGAGGTTTCTATGAGTGAAGCTTTAGATGCAGTAGCTAATGCTATAAAAGATAATCCATGGCTTTTATGGAGAGGTAGTGGTAATTTAGGCTTAATGCAAGAGGTTACAAATCTTTTAGCAAAGAGGAGTAATGGAGTATTAACTCATGGAACACTTTGTGATGGAGCAGGGGATGCTGGTATTGTTGAGGGAAGAGGTGTAAATAGACTCTTAAGTGCTGAACAAATTAGCAAAGCAGATATAGTTGTAGTATGGGGTAGAAATATAACAGTTACAAATTCTCATTTAATTCCATATATAAAAGATAAAGATATTGTTGTAATTGACCCAGTTAAAACAAAAATAGCTAAAATGGCAAATTTACATATACAAGTAAAGCCTAGAAGTGACTTTTATTTAGCTATTTTACTATCTAGGTTCATTATTATGGAAAATGCTGAAGATAGAGAGTGGCTAGAAGAGAATGCTAGTGAGTGGGAAGATTTTTATGATTTTACAAGAACTTTTAGAATTAAAGCTATTTTAGAGCATATTGGTTTAAGTTTAAATGATATTGGGGATTTGCTTTTAAAGCTTCAAAGTAAAAGAGTTGTCTTTTTAGTTGGTGCAGGAGTACAACACTATGAGTCTGGTTATGATACACTTAGGGCAATAGATTCTTTAGCAGCAATTTTAGGTTTATTTGGTAAAGAGGGGTGTGGAGTTAGTTTTTTATCTAACTCTAAATTGGGTTTTAAGAATCCATTTAGTGTAAATACAAAAACAGAGTCAATAGTAACAACACCATTTTCTAAATATAAAAGTGTGATTATTCAAGGTGGAAATCCAGCACATAGTATGCCTTGTTCAAATAGAGTAGAAGAGGAGTTAAGAGGTGTTGAGAATTTAATCTATTTTGGACTTTATGAAAATGAGAGTAGTAAATTGGCAAATATTATAATACCTGCTAAAAGTTTTTTAGAAAAAGATGATGTAAGGCTTTCTTATGGTCATCAATATATGCAAAAGATGAATAAAGCATATGATAGTGATATAGGTATTAGTGAGTATCAGTTTACCCAAGAGTTGCTAAAAAGGTTAAATCAAGAGCCAATTGAAGATGAGAGTTACTATATAGATTTTTGGCTAAATCAAGCTATTAAAAAAGATAATATATTTATCTCTCCATCTTTTGAAGAGATACCATATAGTAATGGTTTTGGTGAAGATGGTGATGAAGAGTTTGAATTTATAGATGATTTTTATGATGATTTTGAAGATATAAAAGCTTTAAGAAGATTTAGAAAAAAGCTAAAAGTTAATAGTGAAGAGATGTGGCTTTTAACGCCAAAAAGTAGTAAATCTTTGAATAGTCAATTTATTAGAGAAGAGAGTATTGTTTATGTCCCTAATATTCCATGGATTAGTGATGGTGATAGAGTCTTAGTTAAATCTATATGGGGTGAATTGGAGTTAACAGCTAAAGTTAGTTTAGATTTAAGAGAAGATTGTGTATTAATTAAGCGTTCAGTTAGAGGAGTTAATATTTTAACTCCTCCAATATCTTCTAGCGAGGGTAATATGGCATGTTATGGTGATGTTAAAGTTGTTTTAGAAAAGTTATAAATTTATGATTTATTATTGTATATTTTTGATATTTTTATATATAAATTATTAAAAAATTGACAAATTACTAAGCTTTTTATAAAAAAAGTGGTATTATATTAGGTATGTAATTACCTTGTAACTTTGGGTTAACTAGGTTAATAAAAACAAAAAGGGTCTTATATGTTAAATAAAGTAGCAGTATTGTCAATAGTTACAGCAACAGCGCTTTTTGCAACGCTTCCACAATTATCAGGGAAAATAACTAGAATTAGTGCAGATGGTTTATCTGCAGATAAAATTATTGCAGCTACAGGGATTCATGAGGGAGATAGTTACTCTATTGCAGCTCTTCAAGAAGCTCAAAGAAATTTACAAGAGGGGTTAAAACAAGCTGGATATGTAGATGCTAAAGTATATGTAGATGCAGAGCCTTATGATAAAGGTGTTAAAGTTAAATTTAAAGTTGATAAGGGTGACCCTATTAAAATTAAAAAAGTTACCTTTATTGGAAACCATAAATTAAGTAGTGATATATTAGAGAGTAATATTGTAAATAAAAAGGGTGGAATTTTCTCTTGGTTAACTGGTGGTGGAGAGGCTATGCCAGCACAATTAGAGGCTGATCAAGCTCGTGTTAGAGATGAGTATCTAAAAAGAGGTTATTTAGATGTTCAAGTAGATAAACCCTTAATGAAGACAGATTTTGCATCTAAAAGTGCAGAGGTTACTTTTAATATTAGGCATGAGGGTGACCAATTTAGTGTAGCTTCTGTTGAAGCAGCTCAAATTCCAGGTGTGGATATGCAATCTCTATCTAAAGAGTTTAAATTAAAACCTATGCATATTTTTAATGTAGATGACTTAAGACATGATTTAAATCTTTTAGTGGAAAAAGCTGGTGATAATGGTTATGCTTTTGCCCAAGCTCAACCACAATTTCAAAAAAATGATACAACTAAAACAATTAATGTTAGATATGTAGTTAACTTAGGTCCTAAAATTAGAATTCATGATGTTAAAATATCTGGTAATACTAAAACAAAAGATAATGTTATTAGAAGATATATCTATTTAGCTCCTGGTGATCAATTTAACTTAACAGACCTTAAAGATAGTAAAGATGAGTTGCAAAGAACAGGTTATTTTGATAGTGTAGAGATAGTTCCAAGAAAAGTGGGTGCTGATAGTGTAGATTTAGATGTAAAAGTAAGAGAAGGACAAACAGGTTCTATCACAGCAGGACTTAGTTATGGAAGTTATGATGGTTTTGGTATTAATGCATCTATCTCTGATAGAAATGTTTTTGGTTCAGGTATTGGATATAGCCTTCAGTTAGAAAAAACTAAAAAATCTCATAACTATGGATTAACATTAACAGACCCTAGATTATTTGACTCTTTATATAGCTTATCAGTTGGTGTTTATGACCAAGATTATGAATTTATCGATTATACTAAACAAGAAAAAGGTGCATTTGTAAGTATTGGTAGAAAATTAACAAGACATTTGAGTGCTTCTATAGGGTATAGTTACTCTAATGTGGATTATAAGGGTTATAAAGAGTATAATATAGATTATGAATCTTATAAAAAATCTGCTTTAACTGGTTCTATAACATTTGATAATACTGATGATTATTTAATTCCTAGAAGAGGTATATATGCTAACTTAAACTTAGAGTATGCAGGTTTAAATGGTGATGCAAAAGATAAATATGCAAATTACTTTAAAACAGAGTTTAAATTCGCAGCATTTTATGGCTTAGAGAAGAGTTTAGGTTATGATTTAATTTTAAGATATAAATTAAGAGCAGGATATATAGAAGATAAAGGTTTGACTCCTAGAGCAGAGAGACTATTCTTAGGTGGAAGCTCTTGGGGTGTAAGAGGTTACTCTCCTGCTTCTATCTCTCCATATAATGCAAATGGAGATAGAGTTGGAGGTTTTAAGAGCTTAGTAAATACAGTAGAAGCTAGTATTCCATTAAGCTTTATTACAAGTAGTATGAGACTTACAGCATTTGCTGATTATGGTATGATTGGTGATAAAAGTATAGATGAAATTTCAAGAGCATCAGTAGGAGCTCAAATAGAGTGGCGTTCACCATTTGGACCAGTTAATCTAATTTTTGCAAAACCTTTAAAGAAAAAAGCAGGGGATAGAACAGCTAAATTTGAATTTACAATTGGTAGTAAGTTTTAATTAATATATAAGAGGAACTCTCTTCCTTTTATAAGTAGTAATATAAAATTAAAATCAAATATAATATCAAGGGGGTATAGGTGTAGAGGTGTGAAGGGGTAGAGATAATAAAATGATAATACTCTCTATACACCTTTTCTACTCTACCCCTATACTCCTTTAAAAGTTATTGGTGTTTAATTTTTACTATCTACTTATTCATAACTGCATTAATAATACCCAAACTTTTTAATTAAATATTGATTCAACTTCTCTTTTATT
>CAYMGA010000086.1:0-5301 GCA_964389865.1 uncultured Nitratifractor sp. | reverse complement strand
ATTTCTGGATCGAACTTCTCTATTTCGTAACTCATTTGTTTCCTTAAAATTAAAAATAATAGTGTATTTATAGCCAATTTTTAATAAAAATGTTATGAAACTAATAAGAAGTAGCTAAAGTTTACTACTTAAATCCTCTAAATACAACTTTTACTTTACCCTCATTTATAGAAAAACTTTTTATAGGAGTTAACTGTTTTTTAGATTTGTGTAATACTAACTCATATAATTTTCTTCTTAATGTTTCAGGAATAAACTTCTTTTGTTGTGGTGTTACATACTCTAATAGACTATCTTTTAAATATCTAATCTCAATATTAGATACATTATCAAGCTTAAACTCTCTTGTAGTTGGTTCATACTTTAAAGTTGCATTTGCCCTTGCAATAGCTGGTAAACCTTCTGGTATTTCAAAACTTTTAAATATAAACTCTAACTCAACTATTAAAGTTTTATGGTTACTACCAGCAAAAACTGTAGCACTTACAATTGTTATCTCATTAGAACCAATTTTTTCAGATATTGGCATCTGTTTTGCTAAATTCATATTTATTGTTTTTAAAGATAGATACCCCTCTTTAATTTCAATAGATGAACGCCTAGAGAATGGATTATGTATAGATGCACAACTTGTAAAAAGTAGTGAAAAACTAACAAATAGTATAAAAATATTTACTCTTTTCATAAATAGTATCTCCTACTCTATTTTGAGTAAAGTATTATATCTAAAAAATGTTTTATCTTATATTTAACTTTTTATTATCTAATTGATATAATTTTTGTGTCTTTTTTGCTATTTCATCATCATGTGTTACTAAAAATAGAGCTGCTTTATTATCGATAATATATCTATTTAATGCATCCATAACTAAATTGGCAGTATCTTTATCTAAATTACCTGTTGGTTCATCTGCAAAAATTAATTTTGGTTTTTTGCTTAAAACTCTAGCAATCGAAACTCTTTGCTGTTGTCCACCCGATATATCTCCTACTTTTTTATCGATAATATCATCTATCTCTAACATCTTAAAAATTTCATAATCTATTTTAGTTTCTGATAATAGAGTTGCAGACTCTATATTTTCTAAGGCTGTCATTCCTTTGAATAGATAGTGTGATTGAAAAATAATTCCAATATCATATCTTCTAATCATATCTATCTTTTTTTTAGATAGAGAGTAAACATCTTGGCCCAATACCTTTACGCTTCCACTATCTGGTTTTAAGAGAGTTGATAATATATGAAGTAGTGTCGATTTACCTGTTCCACTTCTACCCATTACAGAGACACTCTGTTGAGAATATAAAGAGATAGATAACTCTTCAAATAATTTATAATCAAAACTTTTCGAAATTCCATTTGCCTCCAATAGTGGAGTGTTTCCTACTACAATTTCCAAACTTTACCTTTTTAAGAGAATGCTAGATATACAATATATGGATATGTAAAAAGACCTATAAAGTATAACCAAATAGGTGTTTCTTGCTCTAAGATAGAGTTTATTTCATCCAAATATTTACCTTTTGCTTTTATAAATAGATTTTGTATTATAACAACTTTTGTATATATATCTAATGTCTTTAATAGTATTGCTAATAAAATAGCAAAATTGAGCTTATTATAATAGATAATTAAAAATAAAATCCAAATATATCCAGTATGCGTAGCAAAAAAGAGAAAAGGAGATTTATTATAGTAGCTATACTGTTTTAGTATTGACTCTTTTAAACTCATACTATATTGTAAAAAAATCTCTAACAATTCAGCTATAATTGTAATAAAGACTATCTCTTCTATGCTCAATTAAAACTCTTTTAAAACTCTTTTAAATACTATATAAAGCTCTTCAACCTCTTTTATAGATGTTCTCTCATTTGGTGCATGTATTGTATCATTTATTACACCAAACTCTACAGTATCGATGCCATACTCTCCAAAAAATCTAGCATCGCTTGTTCCACCAGCTGTTGAGAGTTTTGTATCTATTTTACATACCTCTTTAATAGCTTTTTGTAACTGCTTTACAACTTTTGAGTTAGGATTTGTCATAAATGGCTTTGCAGATGGTTTAAATTCAAATTCATAATCTAAATCTTTAAAATTTTCATTTACAAAATTTTCTATATCTTCAGGTGTTGTTGCAGTTGAATTTCTAACATTAAACATTAATTTTAAAAGCCCTGGAGTTACATTAGTAACCTCCATACCTGCTCTTATATCTGTAATTACAAATTGACTAGGTTCAAAAAATTCATCACCATTATCTAAGTTATGTCCTGCTATTTTTGGTAAAATTGGTGCAATTAAATTTACTACATTTACTGCTTTACTTGGATAAGCTGCATGTCCTTGCTTACCAAAGAGTTTTATTACACCATTATTAGAGCCTCTTCTTCCAATCTTAATAGCATCTCCAAAAACCTTTTCGCAAGTTGGCTCTGCTACTATTGCATAATCTGGCAAAAGATTTTTTGCTTTCAACTCTTCTAAAACAATTTTAGTGCCATAAAAAGCGTCACCTTCTTCATCTGAAGTTAATAGTAAAGATACTCTACCATTAAACTCTTTTAAATCTTTAAGTGCTTGAACAAAAGCAGCAACTCCACTTTTCATATCTTGAGCACCTCTAGCATAAATTTTACCATCTTTAATTTTTGGAATAAATGGGTCAGAATTCCATCCATCACCTCCAGGAACAACATCTACATGTCCTGCAAAACAAAGATGCTCCCCATCACTAAACTTTTTTGTTAAAAAGAGATTTTTTACACCATTTTTATCAACTCTTATTGCTTCAAAACCTAATAAATAATCTTGAATAAAATCTAATAACCCTCCATCATCTGGAGTTACAGACTTAGTACCCAACAACTTAATAAAAAGGTCTATTACACTAAAATTTTGCACTAAAAAAACCTTTATTTATTCTCTTCATTATATTTTTGGACATACTCAGGTGTGCAAAAGATTCCACAGTGACACTTACCTTCTTGGGGAATCTCTTGTTCAATTGCAGGTTTACATGGGCATACTCTATTATCTGCACTTTTAAATTTACCATCTTCTTCTATAACCATAAAACATGGGCAAAATCTTTTACCATAAAGCAATTTATTTCTAGCTAAGCCCATTGTAACGCTCTCATTTACATCATCCATTGGGTGGTAAACCCAACCAAAATTACTACATACTTTATCTGTAAATTTTTTAGTCTTTTCTAACTCTTCTTTAAATTCTGGTGAACTCATATCTAATTGTTGCATTATTAATTCCTTTTATTTATTAAATTTTATCAAGAATTATATCATAACACTAAAAGCTTTAAACCCTTTTTTAATATAATTTATTAAAAGAATTATTAAAAGGTGTAATTAAGTGAAAATAGATTTAGAATTATTAACAAAGTTAGAAAAGTTATCAAATCTTAATATTAAAGATGAAAAAAAAGAGGAAATTATCTCTCAACTCTCTGATATTTTAGAGTATGTAGATAATCTTGCTGAATTAGATACATCAAATATAGACAGTTACTTCTCTACACTAGATGGTGGAACACCACTTAGAGAAGATACCCCTAAGAGTAATAGCGAAGTTGCAAAAGAGATTATAAAAAATGCTCCTAATGCAAAAGATAATTTCTTCATAGTTCCAGCTATCATAGAGTAAAAAGATGGATAATTTAAAAATAGCACCATTAATAGAGGCTCTTTTAGAGACTAAAGCTTCAGATTTACACTTAAATAGTGGAGACCATCCATCACTTAGAATAGATGGTAGCTTAAAAAAGGTTAATTACCCAAAGTTAACTGGTGATGATGCTAAGGCACTATGTTACCCTTTATTAAATAGTAGGCAAATAAAGAAGTTGGAAGAAAAAGGTGAAGTAGATGGAATGTTTGCCTATAATCAAAAGGCTAGATTTCGTTTTAATATATATAAAACAATGGGAGAAGTATCTGCAGCTTTAAGGCTTATTCCAGTATCTACACCTCTTTTAGAAGAGATACAAGCTCCTGAGCTTTTTAGAGATTTAACCAAGCTTCATCGTGGTTTAGTTTTAGTTACTGGTCCAACTGGTTCTGGTAAATCTACAACTTTAGCAGCTATGATAAATGAGATAAATCGAAATCAATATAGGCATATCGTAACAATAGAAGACCCTGTGGAATTTTTACACACACCTATTAAATCTACTATATCTCACAGAGAGGTAGAGAGTGATACAGAGAATTTTAATAGTGGTTTAAAGTATGTATTAAGACAAGACCCTGATGTAATACTAATTGGAGAGATGAGAGATAGCGAAACAATTGCAGCTGCTTTAACTGCTGCTGAGACTGGACACTTAGTTTTTGGAACACTACATACAAACTCTGCTCCAAAGAGTATTAACCGTATTATAGATAGTTTTGATGCTGCACAACAAAATCAAATTAGAGCAATGCTATCTAGTTCACTCAAAGCTGTAATTTCTCAAACACTAATACCTAAAATTGGTGGTGGTAGAGTTGCAGCTTGGGAGATTATGGTAAATAATGATGCAATTGCAAACTTAATTAGAGAAAACAAGGTGCATCAAATATACTCAACAATGCAACTTGGACAGACAACTACAGGTATGCAAACACAAACTAAAAACTTAGTTAACTTAGTAAATAATGGTATAATAACTATTGAAGATGCTGTTACATATGCTTATTATCCAGATGAGTTAAAAAAGCAGTTACAATTATTTTAAGGAGAGAAGATGGATGGTTTATTAAATATTAATATGTTTGATGCAGTGGTGATAGGTTTGATTATTCTTTTATCACTAAAAGGTTTACTTAGTGGTTTTACAAAAGAGTTTTTTAATTCTCTTGCATTAATTGGTGCTATTTTTATTGCATCATTTTATAAAAGTGAAGTAGCACAATATGCTAAAGAGAGTTTAGGTTTAGATTTTTCTACAAAACTTTTAGAACTTATATCTCTACTTATAATATTCTTTGCAACTTTTTTTATTGTAAAGTTAATATATAAACTCTTAGATAGTTTTGTGTTAGATGATAATATATCAATACCTAGCAGACTTTTAGGTATGCTTATAAAGATGATTACACTATTTTTTATATTCTCTTTAATAGTTTATGCTCTATCATCTAAACCACAAGTTACTAAAAAATTTAAAGATACATTAAATAGTAGTAAAATATATCCTATATTAAAAGCAAGTGGTGCTTATATATTAAATATGCCATCTAATACTGCACAAAATAGTGAATCTAACGAGAGTATTAAAGAGGCTAATGAAGAGAGTA
>CAYMGA010000085.1:0-5342 GCA_964389865.1 uncultured Nitratifractor sp. | reverse complement strand
GCATATATAACTAAACAACCTCTATAGAAGGCAATAAGAATGAAATAAGAAAAATGTAACATTTGATGCTTAAAGCTTAAGGCAAAAAGCTCAAAGCTTTTTACTAGAACTTTTAAGTTAAATATTAAATGTTTACTTTATAATGAATTAAAAAATTGGGATAAAGTCTCCGATTCCAAAAAAAATACTTATATTTATAAGGAATCAAATGCTTCAATCCCGAAAAAAGCTTTGTACTTTTAGCTTTAAGCAATAAAATAAATCTTATTTCATTAATACTCCATATAACCCATATATTTAATAAACAATTAAGCTCTTATATGTATAATATATCCATTTTATGGTATTAAAGGATATATTTATGTATAAAACTATACTGTTTTTAAGTGGGGTAGTGCTGTTTATTACAAGCTGTAGTGGAGATAATAGTAAAGAATCTACTAGTAATATTAAAACAGAAGTAAAAAAAGTTTTAAAGGGTGTCTTTTTTGATAGTGTAGTATCAGGTGCAAAATATAAGACTCCAACTATAAGTGGTGTTACAGATAGTAAAGGTATTTTTAAATTTAAAGAGGGTGAAGAGGTAGAGTTTTTTATAAATAACATATCTCTTGGAAAAGCAAAACCTCAACCAAAACCAACAAGTTTATCTAAAAAGATAGATACTGATAGTGTAATAACTCCACTAATCTTAGCTAAAAATGATACAAATAAAGCTATTAAAATTGCTCAATTTTTAATCTCTACAGACAAAGATAAAAATCCAAATAATGGTATAGATATAGATATATCTAAGTTAACAGTAGATTTAAATAAAAGTTTAAATATTGATACTTTAGATTTAAATAAAAGTGTTAAAAATTTAGTTTCTAAAAGTGAAGCAGAAAATCACTTAAAAATATCTCTTGGGATAAAAATATCTAAACAAGAAGATAATAGTGATATTAATAAGACAAAAGAGAGTAGAGACAAAAATAGAAGTAATATTGACAAAGTAGATAATAAAAATAGTAATCAAGATAATACAAAAAATATTAAAAATGATATAAATTCTACTAAAGAAGATATGAACGATAGTAAACATAACTCTAAAAATAATATTAGTGAACAAAACAGTACAAATAGTGATAAAGATGAAACAAATAATACAAAAGATATTGAAAATAATAGAAGCAATAATACTAATGAAACTAGTGACCAAAATAGCACCAATAGCTCTGTAAGTGATTTGAACAATACTAATAATAAAGAAGATAATAGTTCAACAAATATAGATAATAATACTGTTAATGAAAATAATAGTAGTGAGCAAAATAGTACAAATAACAAAAATCAACAAAATAATTTACAAATACCTAAAAAATATAATAAAAGAGTTTTAAACAATAGTAAAGAAGAGGTAACAGGAAAAATAGATATATATACAATTAAAATTTATACAAATTCTCAAGTAGATATTAATGAACAAACTCCACATAAAGGAGTAGTCGTTAAATTTAATGGTAAACAAAGTGAGACTTTATCTATTAGCAATAGTTATATTAATAAAAATATATTAATTGTTTTAGTTGATGATAATAACAAAATAGTTGCTATATCTGATGAAATTAAAGTCGAGGATATTCCAGTTATAGTTGTAAACTTAAAATAAGGAGGAGGTAGTATGAGGATATTTAAGTTACTATTTATATTAACTTTATTTTCGCTAATTGCAAGTGCAAATGAGTATCAAGTTGAGTTAAAAAGAGATGGTTGGAATTTAGTATCAATTTGTCAAGATATAAATGCTACAGATATTGATATGAGCAATATAGAAGAGATACAATCTCAAGATGGTAAAGCAATATATAGTGGGCAGAATGCACAATACTCTAATTTAAATAGTTTAAAAGCTGGTTATGGCTATTGGGTAAAAGCATCTAAGGGAACAATATTTAAAGGAAAGATTTCATCAAATCCTATAAAAATGCCACTACTTAGAGATGGTTGGAACTTAATGGGGGTTTGTGAAGATATATCCAAAGATAATCTTGCTATTTCATCAATTTCAGAGATACAATCCCAAGATGGTAAAGCGATATATAGTGGAGAAAATGCACAATACTCTAATCTTGATATATTAAAAAAGGGTTATGGATATTGGATAAAAGGTTCAAAAAATACACTTTTTGATGCAAAAACTATTTTATCTATTCCAAGCGAATTTCAATATGAAGCTATAAATAATAAAGGTCAAACTTTAGAGGCTAAATATGGTGACTACACTGTAAAACTTTTAAGTGACACAAAAATCGAACCAAATTCTCAATCTAACCATATGGGAATATCAATATCGATTGATAATAATCAACTAGAGACACTAAATATTCAAAGTGACTATAATAGCCATAATTTAATTGCTGTTGTTTATGATAATAGTGGCAATATTGTAGCTATATCAAATATTAAAAACTTAGACTCTAATAACTCTATAACTAAGTTAAATATTACACTTAATGGTTCATCTAATAATCAAAATAGTAGTAATAAAGGAGAGTATTATCAAGGCTTAAAACTATTTGCATCACCTTTAAAGTTTGAAGATTTTAATTTAGAACCAATAGATGATGACTATTTTAACTCTTTATCAAAAGATAACAAGGAGTTAGTTGCTAATAAGTTACTATCGGCTCTATATTATGGCTTACCACATAATAAACAAGAAAAACTAATAAATAGTGGAAAATTTATAAGCACAATAAAAGAGTTAATAAATAAAAAAAATAGTGATTTAAAAAGTGTAGATGATATAGTAAAAAATAGAGTTACAACAAACTATCGTTTAGAGAGATATAAACGAACTATACTTACAAGATTATTTCATCTATCTTTGGGTAAAGAGTATATAAACAGATGGAGCGCTTATATATTGACTCAAACTATACTTTTTACTCCAGCATATGAATTATCTACAGTAGGTGGAGCAGATATACCAAATGTATATAATAATTTGGTTAGATATATGGATGATGGATATAGTATGCAACTTACTACATTTTTACATATGATTAGTAATGATAATTGGAAGAGATTTAGAAGCCCAGAAGATAATGGCAGAGAGATGCTAGAGATATATACATTAGATTTTAATGACTCTCATGTGCCTCTTGCTGCGACAGCTTTAAAGAATTGGAAACTAGATAGAAGTGATAAAGAGTTAGTTATTGGTTTAGATGAGAATTATGAACCTATACAACTTTTTGATACAACAATTATTAATGGATTTGACTTTTATAGAGAATTGGTTAAAAGTTCATCATTTTTAAAAGGTGTAACAACAAGATTAGTAGATTTATATTTTAATGACTTTACAAAGACACAAAAAGAATCTATTGTAGAAAAAATTGTTAGCAGTAACCCTGAACAATATCAAGATATTTTATTGCAAATTGTATTTTCAAAAGAGTTTTTAATTAATAGTAAAAGAGTTAAAAGTTTTGAAGAAACCTTCTTTGGTATTGCAAAAAAGATTAGTTTTATAGATAGTAAAAGTTTCTTTGGTGTTGTTACCTCTTACTTGGATAATATGCATCAATCAACTATGAAATATAAGTTAGGAAGGCATAATATTCCTATTGATACACTCTCTTTTGCATATTATCATAAATTTATAAGAGAGTATCTTTTAACAAATTACCAAGGTGATACATTTAACGAGTATGACTCGGGGTGGAAATTAAATTTTATAGATAAATCTATTCCAAATACAGATACAATAGAGAAGCTTGTTGATTATCTATTTGTATCTGTATTAGGTAGGCACTCTAATGATACAGAAAGAGATATAATTGTAGAGTATTGCAAAACAAGAGGTTATAATGATGTAACCCTTAATAATGACAGAAGAAGTATAGCAATTGTTACAATGGATTATATATCAAGACTTAAAGAAGTTTATCAATATCAAAGTATTGAGGAGTAGAAGATGATAAGTAGAAGAGTATTTTTACAAGGTATGAGTTTAATGGCTATAAGTGCATTATTTCCTACAATAGGTCGCTCCTCAGTAGATATATCTACTATAGAGTTTGATTCAAATATTTATAATAATAATCAAGCACAAACTATTATTATATATCTATATGGAGGAGCTAGTGAACTTGGTGGGAACTTGACTAATATAGAAGAGATACAAACTAAGAGTCAAAATAAGTATTATTTAAATGATTTAACTAAAACTGAAAATAACTTTTGGGAACAAGCTGGTGGTAAAGAGATGGAAGAGATGCTAAGTGCTGGTGATATGAATATCTTTAGAACCTGTTACAGAAAAGCTAATACTACAAAATCTCATGGTGAATGCACAGCTGAAAATCAAAGAGGTAGAATGAATAAATTAGAACCAGATGCTGGTGCTGGTATTATTGCAACACTATCTGATATTTTATATAAAAAAGGAGTTGTTACTAGTGATAGTAAACTACCATTTTTAACAATGGAAGGTGAATCTAATTTCTTTGCTATTGGTGATTTAAATCTACCATCTTTTTTAAGACCCTCAGCTTTAAATGAGAACTTATCTAACCCTTACGAGAGAAGAAAAATATATGAAACATACCAAAGAGATGAGTGGAACAGTGACCCTAGACCAAAAGATAGTGATTTATCAATTAAATTTGACGAGATGGCTAAAGAGATAAATGGAGAATCTAAAATTCAAGATGCTTTTGATAAAAGAGCTACTTTAGATAATTTTATAACTAATATAGGCTCTAAAGAGTTACCAGAGGGGATTAGTTATGACAATAATACTTTTGCTAAAAAACTTAAAGTTGCAGTAACTGTTTTAGCTAATAACCCAGATACTAAAATAATATCTATTGGAAGTGGTGGCTTAGGTGGTTGGGATGATCACTCAGATGCAGTTCGTAATTATAGCAATAGAATGAAAAGATTAATGAGTGCTATTAAAGATGCAATATCTCATGCTAAAGCTTTAAATAAAGATAATATTAATATTATAGTATTTGCAGAGTTTGGTAGAAATGTAAATTTAAATGATGCTGAAGGATGGGATCATGGAAATAATCAAAATGTCTATATTTTTGGAGGTAAACGATACTTTAATCATTTAGGAGTAGTAGGAGAGACAGAGTTAGAACCTATGGGTAGTAATCATCGTTTATATCTGAAACCAAAAGATAACTCTTACTGGTTTGAACCATACTCTATTGCTGCAACAATTTATAAAATGTATGGTATTAAAAATCCAGAAGTTTTAACGGGTGGTTATGATGCTATTGATGCAGGATTGTTTAAGGTATAAGTAACTAGTCAAAATTAATTTCAAAGGAGTATAGGGG
>CAYMGA010000084.1:0-5382 GCA_964389865.1 uncultured Nitratifractor sp. | reverse complement strand
ATTGTTATTTAAATTACTATTAGAGATAGGTGAAACTCTAATATTCTCTTTTTTTATATTGTAATTTGAATTAAACGATTGCAGATTTAAATTTATTTTTTTAAATAAATGATAATAAAATCTTTTTAAACCATTTTTGTGTTCACTATTTACAAAATATCTATCACTTACTATAATATAACTCTTTATAGCGTTGTTAAACTTGTTTAAATAATTAAAATCTGAAGATTGAGAGATTAAAAAAGCATCATTAGGAACACCATTTTCGAAGTCAAAATTTTTATTTTTATAAAATATAGAGTTAATAAAAAATATTTTTATTTTAGTATCTTTATTTGGAAGAAGCATTTTATATATTGACTCTATTACATATGGTGTATTAATTTTTTTTATTTTAGATTTTTTTACTTTTTTTGGCATTAAATATCTATTAGGGACAGAATCTGCTCTACCTCTATATATTGTAGTTCCAGATATTCCATTAACAATAGCTATTTCCGTGCTATCTTTTGGAATAATGTCTTTTATATTATTGATACCACTCAAATGTGCTTGATCTATAACATAAATATTTAAATCTTTAGCTATTACAAAAGTATAAATAGAAATCAATATAAATAGTATCTTTTTCATGATCTTTTGTCCTCTGTAATTTTCCATAAATAAGATAAAGCTTTACTTGTTTCATTCTCTACTATCAAATCTATTGTTTTCTCTATCTCTTTTTCTGTTTTTATATCAGCTAAAACTCTATTTAAATCATGTGTCTCTAATCTTAAATTTTCTATGTCATCTTCCAATGCTTTTATCTCTTCTGTAATTTTTATTAACTCTTTTTTATTATTTTCGATATGCTCTTTTGCTGTTTTTATAGCATGTGTTCTCTCCTCCTCTTTAGCATACCTTGAATAGTCTGTTGCATACATCCAAGCTGTTCCACCAATTAACATTTCTGTAAATAGAATAAGAATAAGCATGGTTTTATCTAAACCTATTACATCTTCTTTCATAGAATCTAACTTTTTATTAATTTTAGCTTTTTTTGATTCTAATTGTGCTAATTCACTACTATTGTTCGTATTATTAGAAGTTTGAGTATTTTCGGAATCTTCTTCATAACTCTCTTGTCCATTCCTTAAATCACTTATTTCATTTTCAATTTTTGTTAACTCTGTTGCAATTTGAGTCTTTTTATTTAAAAACGCCTGATCACTAGCTAAGTAGTAAGCACTAAAACCAGATAGTAAAACAGCCAACGAAGCAATTATAATAAAATACTTTTTATTGTGATTTATTTTTTCATAAATAACATTAATTATCTTTCCACTTGCCAAAATAGCAAAAGCACCAAAGCCATATATAATATATTGTAATAGATTTAATTTCTCTTTATTATGCATTGCACTATGAATATCACCCATAGCCAATGAAAATTTATATGCTGTTAGAGTTGCCAAACCAATAGCAACAATAATTAAAAAGTATAGAGTTACTTTTTTGTTTAAGTTAGATTTAGGTGGATTTTTTTCTACATCTTCTATAAACTTTTGATTTTGATGAAGTTCAGATTTTACACTATGTTCTTTGTTCCTTAAATTATTAATTTTATTATTTATCTTTTGTGTATCTTCACTATTAGACTTTAAATGATCTTCTATATTTTCAATTATCTCGTCATTTTGTCTATATTCACTTTTCCACTGACTTAAAACTAATTTTACTTTATTAGCAATAAAGTTTTTAATTAAATATTCTTGCTCCTCATGTGGTTTTTTTGCTACACCCTCAACATAATTTTTCACATCCTCCTCTATATCTACCTCTGGAGATCTGTATTTAGTTTTCTCAACAATTCCTTCAAACTCTTTTGGCAAATGTTCATAATCCATCTTATGCTCCTACTATAAAATACTTTGATTAAATAATACAATAATTATACTTATAACAATAAACCATAAACACCATAATCCTCTAAACTAGCTACTAAACCCTACATCCAACTAACCACCTCACCAAAATTATCCATTATCAATTATAATTTATTCTCCACTAATCACAAATGCACTCCAATATGCTGGGTGTAGGTTTTGTTTTATCATCTTTAGTTTTGCCTCTTTTAGTGCTTTTTTATACTCTTTTTTGTTTTGTTGCTCTTTATAGAAGTTGCTCATTAGGTTGGCTGTTTGGTTGTCATCTACACTCCATAGGCTCATTACAACATCTTTTGCTCCTGCTTGTATAAATGCTTTGCCTAATGCACTAACACTATTGGTAGAGTTTATATCTACAACTCCTGTATCGCAAGCTGACAATACTACAAGGTCTGTTCCTTCTAAATTTAACTGCAATAGTTTAAGTGCTGTTACTATTCCGTAATCTTTTGATCTTCTATAAGATTTATTTGCACCTGCTAATAGTAATCCTGTCTTTAGCATAGGATTTTTAATTTTTTTACTGTTTATAAAGAAACCATGTGTTGATATGTGCAATACCTTTGGACTCTTAACCTTTAATAAATTATCTTCATTTGCATCTTTGCCCATATATTTATCTACCTTATATGACTCTTTATCTAAAATAGCTTCTATATCTTTAGCCTCTTTTTTTGTATTATTAAGTTCAGAAACTGGTATAAATATTCCAAGTTTTTCTCCTATACTATCTAATAAATTAAATCTGCTACTATTTAACTCTTTAGTTCTATCACTAAAAAAGTCATAATAAAAATCAGGATTGGCAAATATATCTGCTTTAGCTTTAGATACCTTGCCTTTAGCATATCTATTTACTCTAACAAACTCTTTGCCACTTGCAATATAAGAGATATCTTTTGTCTCTATCAAATATTTATCATCTTTCAGCAGGGCTTCAAATGGCAATAGTCTTAATGCACCATCTGGTGATATAATTAAACTGCTTTTATCTTTCATATCTTTATCTATATATCTACCCAAGGCAATAGCATATAATCTCTTTAGGGTCTCTTTATCTTTATTGGTTAATTTCTCTAACTCATCTTTAGATAGTTTGTTATCTATTATACTCTTAACACTATCTCTAAAACTTTTAACCAATCTATTTATCTCTTTTGAGTTAGCTTTATCTATCTTAATAAACTGGACATTAGCTTTGTTATCTATTGTAAAAATATAGTAATTATTAGTCTCTTTTGCATAAGCATAATCAATATATAGCTCACTATCTTTTAGATATTTAGCTATATCTTTATAGTTAATATTTTTAAGTCCAAGTTGCTCTTTAAATTTAGCAGATTTAGATGCAATTTTACTTTTGATACTATCTATCTTACTCTCTAAATCTTTTATCTTTTGTTTCCAAGCATCTCTTTGGTTTGGTTTTGGAATACTCATATAGAGTTTAGCCAAAGCTCTTTTAGTATCCATCAACTCTTGAAGTTTAGCTTTTAACTTTTTATCTTTAGTAGATTGATAAAGCATAGCAATTGTATTTTCACTATCAAAGATGCTACCTTTATAGTTTAGCCAAGCATCTATTGCCTCTTTAGTTTTATTTGCAGAATATGCCATATTTAAAAATAAATCTTTAATATCATTATTCTCTTTTATAAATTTTATCTTATTTTTTAAAGATATTTTATTAAATTTAATATCTCTCATTTTTAAAATTATTTCAAAAGATTTATTAATTTGTTTAAATGCCTTTTCAAAGTTTTTATCATGATAAAGTTTTGTAGAATACTGTTTATACAATATTAATACTTTATTAGAATATATACCATTTCTATCTATTGCACTATTTATCATATTTTCATACTGTTTGTTTGAAAGTAAATCACTTACTATAGAATCGATTTTAACACAAGGATTTTCCATTAAACTTAAAGAGTAAATTAAATCACTTTTACCGTCTATTGTAAATGATTTTTTGTATTTATTACATTTAATGAAATCATTTTCAAATTTATCTACATAATCATCAATACCAATAATGTTACTATATTTTTTCAGTAAACTTAATGCAATACAATATTGTTGTGACTGTGAGTAATATTTATAGATATTTATACTCTTCTTTAAGTAGTTTAATCCCTTTGAATACATACTCTTTTCATTAATTTTATAATATATTAATGATAATTTATAATAAACTTTTGCTAAATTTATATCTGCACTATCAAATACACTTTTAACATATTTTAACTCTCTATTAGCTTCTTTTAATGCTTCTTGCAATTTATTTTGATACAAGTATAAATTTGTTAAAAATAAATTATTCCTAAATTCTTTTTTTAATTCTCTTAAATCTTTATTTAATAAAATAGAATAATAAATTAATATTTCATTATCATCCAATATATTACATTCTTTGTTGTTATTTCTTCTACAAAAATTTATAATACTATTTATTGTTATATTATTTAATTCGTATAAATGTTTTTTATTTTTATATGCTTTTAATATATCTTTTTTGAATAGAGGTTCTATCTTTTGATTATTATAACTATCTTTATCATCTATTAAATTTCTTAAAAAATATACTGTTTTTTTATCTGATGACATATATCTTACGATAAAATATTTCCACAATACATTAAAATTTACATAATTATTAACTAAAGGAACTATATGTTTATTTAATATTGCTTTTAAATTTATCTTATTTGTCTCTTTATTTAAAAAATTAGGATTAATATTTTCAATTAATGTAGATGTATCTTCAGATTTATATGAACTGTAAATACATTCTATTGCAAGTAAATCTTCGGCATATATTTTTATTAATTGATCAACCTTATTAATATATTCTTTTGTTTTATTTTTTAGAGATGGTATTTTTTTGCTTAATAATCTAAATATATAATATTGCTTTACTAAATTTAAGGAATTTTCTTCTGTATTACCTTGTGTATAATTTTGTAGTAATCTAGCTATCATTTTTGAAAAAGTAAGATCACCTTTTAAATAACCATATTCTAATCTTAAAAAATAGTTATAGTTATTTTTTAAATATCCATAAAAAAAGTTTCTTTCTGGTTCAATATCATCTATAAACATAGCTACTGTTTTTAATTTATAATTTTTATCAGGATGTTTATAAAAATATTCCAAAGTAGCTTTGCAGTTTTTATAAAGTTCTTCTTTTGTAAAAGATTTACTGTTATCTATAAAGTTTAAACATTTGTTTAAAAGTTTGTTTTCCTCTTTAATATTTAATATTGGTTTAATATTATTATCTTTTTTGCATATAAACTCATCAAAATTAATTTTTTCATATGGATACATTTTTGTATATAAATTAAATAAATCTTTTAGAGAATCTTTATCAATTTTTTCATTCCAAGGTGATGAGCAATAATTAGTAACAATTTTTTTAGCTATATTTTCTTTACCTAACTTATTA
>CAYMGA010000083.1:0-5581 GCA_964389865.1 uncultured Nitratifractor sp. | reverse complement strand
TCTCTTTAAATCCTGCTAAAATAGCAGCATTTTTTAATCTATCTTGGGCTAATTTGTCTAACTCTTTATCATTATCATTAAACTTAACAGGTCTGCCAAGAGTTAATTTTACTACATTTTGGTTTGCTACTTTATCTATTTTACTTTTAAACTCTTTTAAAATAATAGCTATTAAATCCTCTAATGAATACTCTTTTCTACCAAGGTAGGTTTTTATATTTTCTTTGCTTCCTAAAAATGATTTTAAAGATACAAAGTATCTACCAAACTCTCCCTCTTCAAGATGTTTAATTGCATCATCACCTACATAAAATTTATAATCGTCAAAATTATAAAAAAGTGCAGTTGGAGTATAGCTACTATTTTTGCCTAACTTTATTGTAGTAATTTTTTGATTTTTAGTAATTGTGGCAACAGAGTTTGTTGTGCCAAAATCTATTGAAGCTGTGACCATATTTATTCCTAAAATTTATATATAAGTAACTAGTAAAAATTAAACAAAAATAACTTTCAAAGGAGTGCAGAGGTAGAGAAGAAAAGGTGTATAGAAAATAACATCATATTATCAATTTGTTGTCTCTACTTCTTTACACCTCTACACCTATATTCCTTGATATTATATTCGATTTTAATTTTAGGTTACTACTTATTTTATACCTACCACCATTAAAGATAGATTTTAGTATAATTTTATATTAATTGGCATAAAGGTTATATTATTATGGAGAAGAAAAAAGATTTTTTAAGAAAAATAGTAGAAGAGGATTTAAAAAGCGGAAAATATAAACAAGTGGTTACAAGATTTCCACCTGAACCAAATGGATATCCGCATATTGGGCATGCAAAATCTATTGCACTAAATTTTGGCATTGCAAAAGAGTTTGGCGGTATTTGCCACTTAAGAATGGATGATACAAATCCCGAGACTGAAGATCCAAAATATGTTGAAGCTATAAAAGATGCTGTTAGATGGCTTGGATTTGAGTGGGAAGGTGATGTTAGATATACCTCTGATTATTTTGATAAGTTATATGAGTGGGCAGTTGAATTAATTAAGATGGGCAAAGCCTATGTAGATAGTTTGAGTGAAGAGGAGATTAGAGAGTATCGAGGCACCATTACAGAGCCTGGCAGAAGAAGTAAATATGCAAATAGAAGTGTAGAGGAGAATTTAGAGCTTTTTGAGAGAATGAGAAGAGGGGAGTTTAAAGATGGCGAGCATGTTTTAAGAGCAAAAATAGATATGGCTTCGCCAAATATGAAGATGAGAGACCCTCTGCTATATAGAATAAAAAATGTGCCTCATTACAGAACAGGCAATAAATGGGCTATTTATCCGATGTATGACTTTGCTCATCCATTGTCTGATTATATCGAGGGGATTACCCACTCATTTTGCACATTAGAGTTTGAAAACAATAGAGAGATCTACAATTGGCTAATTGAAACCCTAAATTTAGAGCCGCCAAGACCATATCAGTATGAGTTTGCAAGGTTAAATATTAATTATACAGTTATGAGCAAAAGAAAGCTTTTAGAGCTTGTTGAAGGCGGATATGTAAGTGGCTGGGATGACCCAAGGCTTCCTACAATTGCTGGATATAAAAGAAGAGGTTATACACCTGAGTCAATTATAAATTTTTGTGAAGAGATTGGAGTATCAAAATCAAATTCAATTGTAGATGTAGCTCAGCTTGAGTACTCAATTAGAGACGATTTAAACCAAAAAGCTCCAAGAGTTATGGCTGTTTTAGACCCACTTAAAGTTACCATTACAAACTATGATAAGGAGTTTGAAACTATTAATGCCTCTTTATATCCTGCAGATATTGCAAAAGAGGGGAGTAGAGAGTTAAAGTTTTCTAAAAATATATATATTGATAGAGCAGATTTTAGTGAAAATC
Organism: uncultured Nitratifractor sp.; assembly: GCA_964389865.1. Taxonomy (GTDB): domain Bacteria; phylum Campylobacterota; class Campylobacteria; order Campylobacterales; family Sulfurovaceae; genus JAADEQ01. Next base: position 3,677 of record CAYMGA010000083.1, on the reverse strand, counting down.
CACCTAAGGGTTATTTTAGACTTACTCCAACTCAGCCTGTTAGATTAAAATATGCTTATATAATTGAGTATGAAGAGGCAATTAGAAATGAAAATGGTAATATTATAGAGTTAAAGGTAAAGTATTATCCAGATTCTAAAAGTGGAGAAGATAAGAGTGGAGTTAAAGTAAAAAGTGCAATTCAGTGGGTAGAGGAGAGTAGTGCAAAAAAAGCTGAAATTAGGGTGTATGATAGATTGTTTAAAGAAGAGATGCCAAAAGGAGTGGAAGATTTAAATCCAAATTCACTAAAAGTGATTAAAGATGCTTTGGTTGAGCCATTTGTTATTGATAGTAATGAGGAGAGATTTCAGTTTGAAAGAGAAGGATATTTTTATAAAGAGCCAATAGATTATACTAAAGAGTCTCCAGTATTTAATAAAATAGTAAGCTTAAAAGACTCTTGGGCTAAAAAGAACAAACAGACAACTCCTAAAAAGAGTTCCAAAATAGAGCTTAAAAAGCCAGATAAAAGTGGAGAGATGGCAAAGCTTAATGAGAATGAACAAAAGATATTTGATGATTTAATAAAGAGATATGGCATAAATAGTCAGTTAGCAAATATTTTGGCAAGAGATAAAAATCTATTTGAGTTTTTTAATAAAGCTTTGTATGAGTATAGCAGTGCTATTACAATTGCTAATATTGTTGCAAATGAAGTTGTAAGAGAGTTAAAAGATAAAAGCATAGAACAATTAAAATTTAAACCTCAAAATATAGCTATTTTAGCAAAAATGATTGATAGCGAAATAATTTCATCTAAGATAGCAAAAGAGGTTTTTGAGATTATGGCAAATAGTGGCAAAGAACCTGAGATAATAGTAAAAGAGGAGGGGTTAGAACAAATAAGTGACCCAAAAATAATTGAGAAAATTATAGATGAGGTAATTAGTAGAAATCAAAATAAGGTAGAGCAATATAGAGCAGGAAATAAAAAACTGTTTGGATTCTTTATTGGACAAGTATTAAAGGCAACAGAAGGCAAGGCAAATCCAAAAGTTGTTAATGAACTTGTAAAGAAGATACTTGGATAAGTAACTAGTAAAAATTAAACAATAATAACTTTCAAAGGAGTAGAGGGGTATAGGAGAAGAGGTGTAGAGAAAGTAACAACATATTATCAATTTACCATCTCTACTCCCTTGATATTATATTTTAATTTTAGGTTACTACTTACGAAAAAAAGCTTTATGCTTTGTGCCTTTGGCTTTTAGCGATAAAATTTATTGATTTTTGTAGAATGTTACTTAGATAGCATCTTTTTACCTTCATAATCTATTATAATATATAGATAGGAGGTTAAAGATGAATAATAAAATTTTATTGAAAATTGCAAAAGAGGCTATTGAAGAGGAGTTGTATGGCTCTAGATTAGATAGAGATTATTATATAAAAAATTATCCATCTTTGCAAGAGAAGAGGGCAACTTTTGTTACAATTAATGAGAGAGGTTCTTTAAGAGGATGTATTGGTTCTTTAGTAGCATATAGAAGTTTAATAGATGATTTAATAGAGAATGCTAAATCTGCAGCTTTTAAAGACCCAAGATTTCCACCTTTAACAAAAGAGGAGTATGAAAACTCTAAATTAGATATAGAAATATCTCTACTTACACAACCAAAAGAGCTAAAATATAGTGATATAAAAGATTTAAAACGAAAAATTAGAGTAGGGGTGGATGGTGTAGTTTTATCTATTAAAGGTTATAGAGCAACTTTTTTACCACAAGTTTGGGAGCAATTACCAACATTTGAACTCTTTTTTTCTCATCTTTGTCAAAAAGCTGGTCTTATTAGTAACTGTTTGGATTATCATCCTAGAATAGAAGTTTATCAAGTAGAAAAGATAAAGGATGAATGATGCAATTTTATAAAAAAAAAGAGGGGAGTGATAGAATTATATGTTTACTATGTGACCACTATTGTCAGTTAAAAGAGGGACAAATTGGTATTTGTGGAGTTAATAAAAATGAGTATGGTAAATTAAAAAACTTAGTATATGGCAAAATTGCAGCTTTAAATATTGACCCAATAGAGAAGAAGCCATTATATCACTTTTTACCATCTAGTAGTGCACTATCTTTTGGGACTGTTGGGTGTAATTTTAAATGTCCATTTTGTCAAAATTGGAATATATCACAAGAGAAGATTATAGAGACTAACTCTAAAGATGTATCTGTTGCACAGTTAGTTTCTCTCGCTAAAGGATATGGATGTAAATCTATAGCTTATACATATAATGAACCAACAATTTTTTATCCATTTGCAAAAGATGTAGCACTTTTAGCGAAAAAAAGTGATATTAAGAGTGTTTTTGTAACAAATGGATTTGAATCTAAAGAGGTAGTAGCAGATTTCAAAGGTGTAATAGATGCTGCAAATATCGATTTAAAGAGTTTTAATAAAAGTTATTATAAAAAAGAGTTGGGTGGTAATTTAGATACAGTTTTAAGAAATATAAAAGATATATATGAATTTGGCGTATGGGTTGAGGTAACAACTTTAATTGTGCCAACTAAAAATGATTCTAATAGTGAACTTAGAGAGATTGCAAAATTTATTGCTTCTGTTAATAGATATATACCTTGGCATATAAGTGCATTTCATCCAGATTATAAACAGACAAATTTACCTAGAACTTCAGCTGATATGTTGTTAAGAGCTTATGAAATTGGAAAAGAAGAGGGATTAGAGTTTATCTATTTTGGAAATGTTGGTTTTGATAATGATACAAAATGTCCAAATTGCTCAGAAGTTTTAATTAAACGAAGTGGATTTAATAGTGAAGTTGTAGGCTTAGATGGCAATAGGTGTAAAAATTGTAATAGAGTATTAGAAGGAGTTTTTAAATGAAAAGAGTAGCAAGTGTGGCAGGTAGCTTTTACCCAGCTACTTGTAATAAAATAGAAGAGTTTATAGATAAATTTAATCATATTTTAGATTTACACAATATAAAAATAGAGCAATTTAAAGCAAAAGCTATAATTAGTCCACATGCAGGGTATATTTATAGTGGCTTTACTGCCAATATGGCATATAGAAGTATTGATAAAAATTCAATTAAAAGAGTTGTAGTAGTTGGTCCATCACATAGAGTCTATTTAAAGGGTGCTAGTGTATCTTTACAAGAAGTGTATGAAACTCCATGTGGTAATTTAAAAATAGATAAAAGTTATGCAAAAAAATTAATAGATAATTTTAATTATTTAACATTTATGGATGAAGCTCATCATGAACACTCAACAGAGACACAAATACCATTTATAAAGCACTACTTAGGAGATGTTGAGGTTGTAGAGATTGTATATGGAGATATAAATTATAAAGATTTAGAAAAAGTTATAGAGTATATCTTAAAAGATGAAGATAACTTTGTAGTAATTAGCACAGATTTAAGCCATTTTTATAATTTACAAAAGGCAAATAGTTTAGATTCTATTTGTATAAAAGCAGTAGTATCTAAAGATTTAAATGCTTTTTATGGATGTGAAGCATGTGGAATAATTGGGGTTAAAGCTATAACAAAATATGCAAAAGAGCATAATTTAGATATTAAATTATTAGATTATAGAACAAGTTATGATGCTACAAATGATAAAAGTAGTGTAGTTGGTTATAGTAGTTTTATAATTTATTAAC
>CAYMGA010000082.1:0-5633 GCA_964389865.1 uncultured Nitratifractor sp. | reverse complement strand
TATTGCTAAATTATAACAACTTTTATGTATAATTGCAATATGAATTATCAAACTATTTTAAAGAAATTAATATCAGCACTATCTTATCCATTAAAGAGTAATGAAGATTTAGAGTTAATACTAAAAGCTAAATTAACAAAAAAAGAGTTTAAATTACTAAAAGCTTTAATTTCTAACTCTAAAGAAGAGATTGAAAAGTTAAATTTTAGTAAAGATGAATATAGTAGAGTAGAGAGTAATTTGAAACGAAAATTAAATCAAGAGAGAGTAAAGCATGAGCTTTATAAGTTTAATTAACTCCTAAAAGTTTTTGTTTTGTTAAATCTGGATATAAACCATTTAAACCTTTTCCATTACTTCCATGACACCCAGCACAAGAGCTACTAAAGTATAAAGAGGCATCTTTTGCATAGGGTTTAGAGCATTTTTTACCAGAGAGTTCATAGACAAAACAAGCTACATCTTTAGCTTTATCTTTTGGTATATAACCACCCTCCATCTCTCCACCTTTAAAGTTAAAACGATTTGAACCATAATTTATTACATCTTCAATATAAGCTACTACATCTTTTTCTATATTTTTATAAATTTTTTTAGCTCTTTTAGTTGGAGTTTCTTCTTTAACTGAAACAAGGCTACTCTTTTTTGAGAAAATAGAGTTATATAAACCATAACTAATAATAGAGATTAAAATAAAGCTAAAAGCTATAACTTCAAATCGTCTCACTCTTTTTGAGCCTCTTTTACTCCATTTTTAGCTATATCTCTTGAGAGATACTCTGTTTGAACAACTTTGTCCATAGGAGAATCTGTAACAGATGGATATAGAACAAATTTTGAATTTTGTGAATTTGATAACTCTTTCATAGAATCAATATAGGCATTTTTAGTTAAAAACTCCATTATATCTTGATTTGGAATATCTGGCATTAACTCTTTTAAATCTTTAATAGCTTTTGCTGTTGCTTCAGCCCTCTTTTCAATCATAAATTTTTCACTCTCTGCTTGTAACTCTTGAACTCTATGTTGACCTTGAGCCTTTGATATAGCTGCATTTTTCTCTTTTTCGGCTACTAACTCTTTTTCCATAGCATCTTTTACTGCTTTTGAATAATCTATGGATTCAAACTCTACATAGACAACTTCTATACCCCATCTTTGAGCCTCTTTATTGATTTCTGCTTTTATATTTTCAGCTATAGAGCTTTGATTATTTTTTATCTCTTCTAATTTTCTAGTTCCTAATCTTTTAAGTGTGGATGTTACAACTAAACTCTCTACAGCTTTTTTATAATTATCAACTTCAAATACTGCCTTTTTAGGGTCTTTAATTTTCATCATAGCAATCATATCTACTTCTATTTTAATATTATCTTTAGTAACAATCTCTTGTGCAGGTGGGTCTGCTGGATGTTCTCTTAAATCTAACTCAGCTACAACTACCTCTACACCAGGGAAATATCTATTAATTCCTTCATAAATCACTCTATCTTTTCCTAATCTATTATCTAAGACTACAGCTTTTTTTGAATCTACAATCATAACTGGTAAAAACTTTTTAAACTCATCTCTAAAAAAATATATACCCATTATAGCTGTAAAAATAATACCAACAAAGGCAATCCAATATATTATAGTGTTTATATCCATATAAAAACCTCCGATGATTTATATAATATAATAATAACTAAATAAACTTTAAGCAACCAAAGCTATAATTTTAATTTATTTAATAAATAATAAAGGATTATAATGAAAAAGAGTATTTTTAAAGAGAAATATCCAGTATATACATTAGAATTAGATAAATCAGAGGTAAAATTAGAGACAATAGATGAGATAATTAGCTACTTTAAAGAGAAGATAGAAGCACATCCAATTGCAAAATTTATTGCTATTTTTGACCACTTTGCTCATACATCTTCACTTCCTGAACATAAAATTGCAGATAGTATCAAAGATGTTAAAAATATAATTTTTTGCTTTGGTAAAGAGATACCTACAACAAAAGCTGCAGCTGTAAGACCAAGAAGTATAGCAGTTTGCGAATTAGAAGATAAATGGGTAATAGAGTTTTTAGAAGCACCAAATGAGACTCTACACAATGTAATGGAAGATTGGAGCAAAGCTTTAGCATCTTTATAAGGATGTATATATGCAATGTCAATGAAATAAACTTTATTTCATTGCCTAAAGCTGAAAGCAAAAAGCTCAAAGCTTTTTTTGGAATCTTGAACTCGCTCATAAATAGCATATTCTAAGTCATTTAAACTTTGCTATACTAAACCCAAGTTTTTATATATAAACTTTTCTATACATTAAATTTGATACAATCTCGTATGAATATTCCAAATAAACTTAAAAATATAATTAATTATTTAGCAAAAAATGGTGCTAAAGCTATTATTGTTGGTGGTGCTGTTAGAGATTATTTAATGAAACAGAGTATTAAAGATTGGGATATTGAAGTTTATAATATAGATACACTAGATAGACTAGAAGAGTTACTTAAACCTTTTGGCAAAGTAAATCAAGTTGGTAAATCTTATGGTATTATAAAGTTAACAATAGATAACAATGAGATTGATTTCTCTTTACCAAGAGTTGATACAAAAGTTGACAAAGGGCATAAGGGTTTTAATGTAGAAGTTACTCCAAATTTAAACTTTAAAGAGGCAGCTAAAAGAAGAGATTTTACAATTAATTCTATAGGTTATGACTCAATTCAAAATAAATTTTTAGACCCTTTTAATGGTATTAAAGATATAAAAAATAGAGTATTAAGAGTTATAGATAAAGATAGTTTTACTCAAGACCCACTAAGAGTTTATAGAGCTATTGGATTTAGTGCAAGATTTAATTTAAATATTGACTCAAACAGTTTTACACTACTTAAACGAATGGTTGAAAATAATAGTTTAAATGAGTTACCCAAAGAGAGAGTATTTATAGAGTTTAAAAAACTTTTACTAAAATCTAATAAACCATCTATTGGCTTTGAAATAATGAGGAAATTGGGTATTATTAAAAAATATTTTAATGAGTTAAATAACACTAAAAATTGGCAAGATATGTTAAACTCTTTAGATATAATGGTATCTCTATTAAAAGATAGTAAATTAGATGAAGAGAGTAGATTAATTTTAATATTTGCAATTTTGTGTTGCAATTTAAGCCAAGATGATGCAAAAAGATTAATAACAAAACTTACGAATCAAAAAAAGATTATAGACTCTATATTAGTGCTAATAGAGTATTATTTAACACCATTTGATTACTTTACAAAAGGTGTAAATAGTGCGACAATAAAAGAGTTATCTACAAAAGTAAATATAGATAAACTCTTATATCTATCAAAAGCTTACTATTTAGGATATTATAAAAAAAGTAAGTGCGATGCTTGTAATTGGCTAGAGAAAAAGGCTAAAGAGTTAAATGTATTAAACGCTCCACCAAAAGCTATTATTGAGGGTAAAGATTTAATAAAACTTGGGTTTAAACCATCAAAAGAGTTTAAATATATTTTAGAAAATTTATATAGAATGCAATTAAATGAAGAGTTTAAAACTAAAGAGGAAGCGTATAATATTCTTGCTAAAAGCTAAGGGCATAAGTCAGTGGAAAAGGAGTATAGGTGTAGAGGTGTGAAGGAGTAGAGATAAAATATGAAATTACTCCTTATACTCCTCTTCTCCTCTACACCTATACTCCTTGATATTACTACTTATTTAAGGAGCATTTATGATATATGATTATTTAATAATTGGTGGTGGAATAATTGGTTTAAGTATAGCAAAAGCAATTATAGAAAAAGAGCCGAATGCAAGGGTTTGTGTAATTGAAAAAGAGAGTAGCGTAGCACAACATGCAAGTGGAAGAAATAGTGGTGTTTTACATGCTGGATTTTATTACACTTCTAACTCTTTAAAAGCCAAGTTTACTAAAGATGGTAATTATGAGTTAAAAAAGTTTTGTAAAGAGCATAATTTAGAACTAAATGAGTGTAAAAAGGTAGTAGTAGCACAAAATAGAGATGAAGTTCAAACGCTAAAAGAGCTTTATAATAGAGGTATTACAAATGGTGTGGAAGTAGAGTTAATAGATATAAAAAGATTAGAAGAGATAGACCCAAATGCAAAGAGTATAGAATTAGCTCTTTATAGTCCATCAACTGCTACTGTAAATCCAAAAGAGGTTACACAAAAGTTAGCATCTATTTTAGAGAAAAAGGGTGTAGAGATTATTTTAAATTGCAAATATTTAAAACGAAGTGATAGTGATGAAATTATTACAAATAAGGGTAATTTAAAGTATAAAAAACTTATTAATGCTTCTGGATTATATGCAGATAAAATTGCTAAAGATTTTGGGTTTAGTAAAAATTATACAATTATACCTTTTAAAGGAGTTTATTTAAAATATGAAGGTAAAGATAGAGTTATAAAGAGAAATATATACCCTGTTCCAAATTTAAAAAATCCATTTTTGGGAGTTCACTATACAATCACAGTTGATAATACAATTAAAATTGGTCCAACTGCAATACCAGCTTTTTGGAGAGAAAACTATAAAGGCTTTGAAAACTTCTCTATTTTAGAGATGTTAAATATCCTTTTTTATGAGAGTAAACTATTTTTAACAAATAGCTTTGGCTTTAGAGATTTGGCATTCAATGAAATAAAAAAATACTCTAAAAAACATTTAGCAAAATTAGCTACATCCTTGGTGAAAAATATAGATAATAAAGAGTTTAACTCTTGGAGTACTCCAGGAATTAGAGCACAACTTTTAGACATAAACTCTTTAGAATTAGTACAAGATTTTGTAGTAGAATCAGATAAAAAAACTATACATATACTCAATGCAGTATCTCCTGCTTTTACCTGTAGTTTTCCTTTTAGTAAGTGGGTTGTAGATAATTTTTTATAAAAACACTTCCATTTAAGGGTAACTTTTAAATGTTTTTAGATATACTTCTTAAAAGAGTTTATCTTTAAAATATTAAAAGGTTTAAAAAATGTATAAATATTTTTTACTAGTAAGTTTTTTATTTATTATAAATAGTTGTGCAACAAAAAATAGTGACTTAAATATGGAAAAAAGTAGTAATAATATAAATAATAATACACAAAGTAACATAATATTGTCATATATAAATGAAGCTAGAGCAAAAGGTGCAAAGTGTGCACCACCTGCACCTCCATTAATTTGGAACTCTAATTTAGAAAATGCTGCTATCTCCCACTCTATAGATATGGCAGCAAATAACTATTTAGGGCATGATGGCTCAGGTACATATTTAGATACTGGCAAAAAAGAGAACGGAAGAGGCAGTACTTTTATAGATAGAATTAAATATTTTGGATATAAAATAAAACCTCACCTATTAGTTGGAGAAAATATTGCAAAAACTTCACATAAAGTAGTAGGAAGTTCTAAATTGGCTAATAATTTAAAAAGAGTAATTAACAATTGGTTAAAAGAGCCAGCACATTGTGAGATATTAATGAATTCAAGATTTAAATATGTAGGAGGAGGGGCTAAAACAACATCTACTCATACCTACTTTACTTTAGATTTTGCAGAAGAAATTAAATAAAATTTAACTAACTTGAGTTTTTATCTTTTAAAAG
>CAYMGA010000081.1:0-5638 GCA_964389865.1 uncultured Nitratifractor sp. | reverse complement strand
TTATGGAGAGGTTAAAAAACCTGAAACTATCAATTATAGAACACTTAAACCAGAAAGAGATGGTCTATTTTGTGCTAAAATTTTTGGACCAATAAGAGATTATGAGTGTCTTTGTGGTAAATATAAAAAGATGCGTTATAAAGGTGTTGTATGCGAAAAATGTGGTGTTGAAGTAACAACTTCTAGAGTTAGAAGAAGTAGAATGGGGCATATTGAACTTGTAACTCCTGTTGCTCATATTTGGTATGTTAGTTCTCTCCCAAGTCGTATAGGAACACTTTTAAATGTTAAAATGAAAGATTTAGAGAGAGTTCTTTACTACGAAGCATATATCGTAAAAAATCCTGGTGATGCAAGTTATGATAGTAATGGTGAAAATCCAGTAGCTAAATATGATGTATTAAATGAAGAACAATTTCAACACTTAAATACCTATTTTGCACATAGTGGTTTTGATGCAAGAATGGGTGGAGAGATTATTAAAGAGCTTTTAGCTGAGCTTGATTTAGTTGAAATTATGATGCAACTTAAAGAGGATATTAAAAATACAAGAGCAGTAGCTAAGAGAAAAACAATTATTAAAAGACTCAAAGTAATTGAATCTTTCTTAGATTCTGATAATAGACCAGAGTGGATGATGCTAACATATCTTCCGGTTCTTCCACCAGATTTAAGACCATTAGTTAGCTTAGATGGTGGTAAATTTGCAGTTTCTGATGTTAATGATTTATATAGAAGAGTTATTAATAGAAACCAAAGACTTAAAAGACTTGTAGAGCTTAATGCACCAGAAATTATTGTTAGAAACGAAAAGAGAATGTTGCAAGAGGCTGTTGATGCACTATTTGATAATGGTCGTCGTGGAAACTCTGTAAAAGGTGCAAATAAGAGACCACTAAAGAGTTTAAGCGAAATTATTAAAGGTAAGCAGGGTCGTTTTAGACAAAACTTACTTGGTAAAAGGGTTGACTTCTCAGGAAGGTCTGTAATTGTTGTTGGTCCAGATTTAAAAATGGACGAGTGTGGATTGCCTAAAAAAATGGCGTTAGAGTTATTTAAACCACATGTAATGGCAAAACTTGAAGATAAAGGTCATGCATCTACTCTAAAAGAGGCTAAAAAGAAAATAGAGCAAAAAAGCACTGAAGTTTGGGAGTGCTTAGAAGAGGTTGTAGAGAGTTATCCAGTTTTATTAAACCGTGCTCCATCACTGCATAAATTATCTATTCAAGCATTCCATCCAAGATTAATTGATGGTAAAGCAATTCAACTTCATCCGTTAGTATGTGCTGCATTTAATGCAGATTTCGATGGTGACCAAATGGCTGTGCATGTGCCACTATCTGATGAAGCTATTGCAGAAGCTAAGATATTAATGCTTAGTTCTATGAATATTTTGCTACCAGCTTCAGGTCGTGCTATTGCTGTTCCATCACAAGATATGATTTTAGGTCTTTATTATCTCTCTTTAGAAAAGAGTGATGTTAAAGGTGAACATAAACTGTTTGCTAACATAGATGAAGTAATGATTGCACTTGATCAAGGTGCATTAGATTTAAATGCTAGAATTAGAACACTCTTAAATGGTCAAATTATTACAACAACTGTTGGTAGAGTTATTTTAAAATCAATTATTCCAGATTTTGTTCCAGAAAATTATTGGAATAAAGTTATGAAAAAGAGAGATATTGCAGATTTAGTTGATTATGTATATAAAGTTACAGGTGTTAGCCAAACAGCATCTTTCTTAGATAGATTAAAAGACCTTGGATTTAAATATGCAACTGCAACTGGTGTATCTATCTCTATTGATGATATTAAAGTTCCAGAAGCAAAAGAGAAAATTGTTTTAGAGGCAAAAGAGAAGGTTATTGAAGTTCAAAAGCATGCAAGTGCTGGTTTATTAACAGAGCAAGAGAGATATAATAAAATTATCGATATTTGGACAGATACAAATAATAAAATTGCAGATGAATTAATGAAACTTATTAAAGTAGATAAAAATGGTTTCAATGCAGTTTATATGATGGCAGACTCAGGTGCGAGGGGTTCTGCATCTCAAATTAGACAACTATCAGGTATGAGGGGTCTAATGGCAAAATCTGATGGTTCAATTATTGAAACTCCAATTACTTCTAACTTCCGTGAGGGACTAAATGTGTTAGAGTTCTTTATCTCAACTCACGGTGCTAGAAAAGGTCTTGCCGATACTGCACTTAAAACTGCAAATGCTGGTTACTTAACAAGAAAGTTAATCGATGTTGCACAAAATATTAAAGTTGTTAAAGAAGATTGTGGAACTCATGAAGGTATGGAAGTAACTGATATAGTTGTTGGTAATGAACTTATTGAATCAATTGCTGATAGATGTTATGGTAGAGTTTTAATTAAAGATGTAATTGACCCAGTAAATAATGAAGTTTTACTAACTTCAGGAACACTTATTGGTGAGTATGAAGCAAAAGTTATTAAAGACTCTATGGTTCAATCTGTAACAATTAGAGGTGCAGCAACTTGTAAAGTTACAAAGGGTATTTGTGCTAAATGTTATGGTTTAAATATGGCAGAAAACCGTCTTGTAAAACCAGGAGAAGCTGTTGGTGTAATTGCTGCTCAATCTATTGGTGAACCTGGAACTCAGCTAACACTTAGAACATTCCATACAGGTGGTGCAGCAACTGCTGGTAAAGAAGAGAGACAAATTGTTGCCTCTAAAGAGGGTTTTATTAGATACTATAATCTTAATACATTTAAAAGACAAGATGGAACACTAATTGTAGCAAACAGAAGAAATGCAGGTGTTATATTAGTTGAACCAAAGATAAAAGCTCTATTTGATGGTGTATTAACTATTAAAAATACCCATGATGAGTATATCTTAACATTGACTGGTAAAAATGAAAGTAAAGAGTATAAGTTAAGAAAGAGTGATGTTGCTAAAGCTATTGAGTTAGCTGGTGTATCTGGTAATATTGAGGGTAAATTATTTATTTCTAAGAGTGATGGTCAAGAGTTGAAAAAAGATGACTCTATCGCAGATGTTATTAAAGAGATTTGGTCTGTGCCTCTACATATTCCTTATGCTAGTGAATTAAAAGTAGAAGATGGACAACCAGTAACTCAAGAGATTAAAGCAGATGCAAAGGGAACAGTTCACTACTTCTTACTAGAGGGTGACTACTTAGAGTCTAAAGTTGAAATTCAAGAGAATGAAGAGGTAACTCAAAAGGGATTATTTGCAGTAATTGTAGATAAAGAGAATCGTGAAGCAGCAAGACACTATATTGCAAGAGGCTCTATTATTAAAGTAGGTGCTGGTCATACTATAGAAAGAGGTGATACAATATGTATGCCAAAAAGTAATTCACAAGTTGTAATTGCAGAGTGGGATCCATACTCAGACCCTATTATTGCAAATCAAAGTGGTATTGTTAAATTTGAAGATATTATTCCAGGAGTAACTGCATCTGAACAATTTGATGAAGTAACAGGAGAGAGCAGGCTATCTCTTAATGAATATATTGCATCTAGCTTTAAACCAGCAATTATTGTTGCAACAGAAGATGGAGAGTTAGTTAAGTATCCGTTAGAGCCAAAATCAACAATATTTGTTCAAGAAGGAAGTCAAGTTCACGAAGCAGATATTTTAGCTAAAAAAGCAAAAGCTGCTATTAAATCTAGTGATATTACAGGTGGTCTTCCAAGAGTTAGTGAACTATTTGAAGCTAGACGCCCTAAAGATATTGCATTAATTGCTAAAATTGATGGAACAATTAGATTTGGTAAACCAATTCGTGGAAAAGAGAGACTCTATATTGTAAATGGTGATAGAGAAATTGAATATATTGTAGATAAAGGTAAAGAGATATTAGTTAGAGAAGGTGACTATGTCCATACAGGTGAACATTTAACAAGTGGTCATGTATCTAGCCATGATTTACTTGAAGCTCTTGGTGAAAAAGTTCTTTATGAACATATTGTATCAGAAGTTCAACAAGTATATCGTCGTCAAGGTGTTAATATTGTTGATAAACATATTGAAATTGTTATCTCTCAAATGTTAAGACAAGTAAAAATTATAGATAGTGGAGATACTAAGTTTATTGAAGCAGATTTAGTATCTAAAGTAAGATTTATTGAAGAGAATGAAAAAATTATAGCAAGAGGTGGTCGTCCAGCAATTGCTGAACCTGTACTAGTTGGTATTACAAGATCAGCTGTTGGTTCAGATAGTATAATCTCTGCTGCATCATTCCAAGATACAACAAAAGTATTAACTTCAGCATCAATTGCAGGTGCAGTTGATAGATTAGAAGATTTAAAAGAAAATGTTGTAATTGGTCGTCTAATTCCTGTAGGAACAGGTATGATAGACCCTAAAAAAATATCTTTTAAAGAGATAGAAGATGAAGAGGATGAAGAGTAATATTTTACTCTAACCTCATAATCTTTTTTTATACGCTTTAGATAATATATCTTTCACTATTTAACTAACTATCATTACCTTATCTTTACAAGGTTTAAATATGCAAACAAAAATATTTACCGAAATTGGCATTGGAAATAAAACATTTTTTAGCACCGAAATAGAAAAAGGTAAATTAGAGCATAGAGTTAAAGGCTTTATAATTCCACCAAAAATTGAAGGCTTTTATATAAGAGTCTGGCTAGGTAAAAGAGTATATGCCTTATCATCTAATAGACTTTTTAATACAACTTATAAAGGTAGAGTAAAATTTAAATTGATATTTGGTTTAGAGGGCAGAAGATAAAAAAGGAGAAATTATGAAAGAGTGCAATGAGTTTATAGAGCTTGCAAAATGGACACATAAAGTAGATATAAAAAGAGATTATAAGCTATATATAGACCCAAAATTTTATATGGAGCAAATTATTTGCGAAACAAAAGAGAGCTTAGAGGAGATAAAACCCGATAATATTCCATATCTTGAAGCAGAGCTTGGAGATATTTTGTGGTCTTGGCTTATGGCAATAGAGAATTTAAAAACGCAAGGTTTAGTTAGAGGACACGAAGAGATAATAAAGAGAGCATTAAAGAAGTTTCAAGAGAGAATGTTACCAATTAAAGGTGAGATAGAGTATGATGAAAAGCTTTGGATAGAGGTTAAACAAAAGCAAAAAGAGGCTCTCAAGAGAGAAGCAATAAGTAAAAAGTAATAGGTAAGAAGTAAGAAGTAATAGGTAATATTTAATGGGAAGGTATTATGAAAGATTTAGTTGAACTTATAGAGCTTAGCAAAGTAAAATGTGAAATAGATGTAAAAAGAGGTGAGAAAAAATATTTTGATTTTGAATGGTTGTTAAATGAGATTTCAAACGAAATTTTAGAAGTAAAAGAGGAGATTAAAGAGAATAACTATCCATATCTCGAAGATGAACTTGGTGATATTTTGTGGGGTTGGATAATTTTGGTGCAAAAGCTTCAAAGGGAGGGCTTAGTAAATTCACACGAAGCAATCTTTAAAAGAGCATTAAAAAAGTATAAAGAGAGAATTCTCCCACTAAAAGGCGATATGAGCGATAACGAGATTTGGCAAAGAGTAAAAAAGAAGCAAAAAGAGGCTCTCAAGAGAGAAGTGATAGGTGATTAGTGATTGGTTTTTAGTTTTTGGTTTTT
>CAYMGA010000080.1:0-5648 GCA_964389865.1 uncultured Nitratifractor sp. | reverse complement strand
TCGCTCTCTTTTCTAGCTGTTGTTAAGTTGCTTTGCCCTGGTTTTCTACGGTCTAATTCACTTTGAATGTAGTTTTCGTCTATTTTTAAACCTGCTGGAACACCATCTACAATACAACCTATTGCTTTACCGTGAGATTCGCCAAAAGTTGTAACACGAAATTTGACTCCAAAACTATTCATTTTCACTCCTAATTTTATCGAGTGCAATTTTTGCTGCAATTTGTTGTGCCTCTTTTTTACTTTTACCCTTTGCTGAAGATATTTTTTTATCATTTAAAATAATTGCAACTTCAAAAATTTTATCATGGTCTGGTCCACTTGAACCAACAAGAGTATAAGTTGGAGTAACGCCATAAATTGCTTGTGTTAACTCTTGTAGAGAAGTTTTATAATCTTTGCATAGAGTATTTAAATCGATTTTTGGATAATTATCTTCTAACAGTTTTATAACTATCTTTTTTGTATTTTCTAATCCAGCTTCTAAATAGATTGCTCCAAATAGGGCTTCGAATGCATTTGAGAGTAAAGATTTTTTGCTTCTACCTCTATTATTCTCTTCAGCTGGTGAGATATATAAGAAGTCACCTAAGTTTATAGCTTTTGCTAATTTAGTAAAGCCATCTTCGCTAACAAGAGCTGCTCTAATTTTTGATAGTGTGCCTTCATCTTTTGTTGGAAAGTTTTTAAATAGATACTCTCCTACAATTAAATCTAAGACAGCATCGCCTAAAAACTCTAGCCGCTCATTATTGTAAGGCTTTTTTGAACTTTTATGAGTTAAAGCCTCAATAATCAATTGCTTATCTTTAAAGTGGTAATTTATTCTATTTTCTAAAGTAGAAAAATCTTCCATTAATTCTCCTTTTGTAATTTTTTTGCTGCAGTTGTAGCTAGAGTATCACATCTTTCATTTTCTGTATGCCCATTGTGTCCTCTAACCCAAGTAGCTTTTATATTATGTTGTTTAGAAGCACTTAAATACTCTTGCCATAGGTCAACATTTTTAACATTTTTAAAATCTTTGGCAATCCAATTTTTTAACCAACTATTAATTGCATTTGCTACATAAGAGCTATCTGTAACTACTTCTACTGTGCAAGGTTCTTTTAACTCTTGTAGCCCTCTTATAACTGCTGTTAGCTCCATTCTATTATTTGTGGTATTTTTTTCATTTCCACTTAACTCTTTTTTTTTACCTTTATACTCTAAAATTGTTCCCCAACCACCAGCACCTGGGTTTCCAAGGCTTGAGCCATCACTGTAGAGAGTAACTACTTTTTTTTCGTTTTTCTTCAACTGAAACCTCTATATTTAATCTATATACCATGTGACAATTTGGACACCTTAAAAATGGTAAAGGTGAACTATTTTTACATTTTAAACAACTATATTTAAAAGTTGCATCTGCACGGTTTGTAGCTTTTGCATCTGCAATTAAGTCTATTGCAAAAAAACCACTACTATCTTTTGGATTCTCTTCTAATAAACTTTTTGCATAATATAATTTTTTTAAAGCATTATGCTTTTGTATTATATCAAAGTTAATCTGCCAACTCTCTAATTTCCAAAGAATATCTATTAATTTTTTATACTCTTTTGGCTCATAATACTCCCATGCAGTTAGTGCATCAAGTTTAAATAGCTCTCTTAAAATTACCCATTTGTATTGAGTATCATCTAAAAGTTTTATAAGTTTTTCTATTTTCTCCTCTTTTCTCATAGGAGTTTTTACTATTTTTTGTAACTCTAAATGCGATTTTAAGTTATTCACATCCTCTTCTTGTGCATCTAAAACCTCTAAGACTTCATTTGCTCTTTTAAACTCTCTTAATTTTTCATAGATAAATTCTAGTTTATATAGTGACTCTTTATCTCTAGGAGTTGCAGATAATATCTCTAAATATATATCGATAGCTCTTTGTAAAAAACCAGCTTTTTGATAGCTAGATGCAAGGTGTTTTAAGAGAGTTCTATCATTAGTATGTTTTATTAAATATAGATATAAATTTATTGCTTTAGCAAAATCTCCACTCTTTTCATATCCATATGCTAAGAGAAATAGTGGCTTTTTCATATTTTGATTAAACTCTAAACTCTCCGTATTTAAATCATCTTTTGTTGAATCAAAGCTTTTTAAAAAGCTTAATAGCTCTTTTTGCCTCTTCTCTTGTTTCCATATTGTGTAAGCATAAGAGAGTATAGAGATTACAAAAATAATACCAAGAAGTAATAGTATGCTTAATATTGGGTCGTTATGGCTTGGTAAAAATGCCCCCATTTTTTCTCCAGAAATAGACTTATTTGAAGAGAGTATATAAAAATTTTAATAAAGTGTAGTTGATATAGCCCACTTAGGGCTATTTTTAGCTTTTAAAGAATTTACTTGCTAAATTTAAAGCACCTTCTATGCCACCTACTTTATCTAATAGAGTAGATGCTAAAGAGCTATCTTCATTTGTAGCTTGGTCAACTAAATTTGGTAAAACATTTGCTAGTTCGCTCTTTGCTGTATCTAAATCGATATTTAAGTTTTGAGCAAACTCTTCTAACTTATCTGAGCCAATAAGTTCTGTTACCTTATCTGCATCTATTGGTAAATTTTCTCCATTTCCAATCCAAGAAGATATAGTCTCTCCTAAATCACCATTTGTAACATTAGATATAATTGAACTTAAATCTAAGCTACCATCTTCGCTATTAGAGCCAAATATTGAACCTAAAGCATTAGTTATAAGAGAACTATCTAAGCCTGTTGTGCTTTCATTATCACTATTTTGTATCATACTAGCACCAATCTTTAAAAGGTCTGTAAAATCCATCTTTTCTCCTTTGTTTTTATAAGAATAATTATATCATATATTTTTTAGATATAATAGTAGTTATGATAGAAGATAGCTCAATAGAGAGATTAAGAACAAGTATAGATATTGTTGATGTAATAGGAAGTTATATAGAACTTAAAAAGAGTGGTGCTAATTTTAAAGCAAATTGCCCTTTTCATGGAGAGAAGACTCCTAGCTTTGTAGTAAGTCCACAAAAGCAGATTTTTCACTGTTTTGGGTGTGGTATTGGTGGTGATGCTATAAAGTTTGTTATGGAGTATGAGAAGTTAAATTATCCAGAAGCTATAGAGAAACTTGCAAATAATTATAATATACCATTAAGTTATACAAAAGGAAAGGGTAGTAGTGTAGATGAGAGGCGAGTTTTAGAGTTATTACAAAGAAGATATAAAGAGTCTTTGTATAAAACACCACATGCTATAAATTATTTAAAACAACGAGGTGTTAGTTTAAGAACAATCGAACATTTTGGAATAGGGTATGTTGGTAACTCTAAAGAGATATTTGAGTATTTAAGGGCTAATCAAATTCCTCTGCCAAAAGCTCTTGATGCAGGGGTTATTGCACAAGGGGAGAGTGGAGATTTTTACGCAAGATTAGTTGATAGGGTAACTTTTCCAATATATAATAGTGCAGGAGCTATTGTTGGGTTTGGTGGTAGAACACTTAGCAATCATCCTGCAAAGTATATAAATTCACCACAAACAAAATTATTTAATAAATCTAGGCTTTTGTATGGCTACTATTTGGCTAAAAGTGTAATTTATGATAAAAAAGAGTTGATTGTAACAGAGGGGTATTTAGATGTTATAATGCTTCATCAAGCTGGGTTTACAAATGCAGTTGCAACTCTTGGAACAGCTTTAACAAGTGAGCATTTACCACTTTTAAGAAAGGGTGAACCAAAGATTATTTTAGCTTATGATGGAGATAAAGCAGGAGTAGCAGCAGCTCTAAAGGCTGCTAAAATGCTTAGTGCAAGTGGTTTTGAAGGCAAGGTTGTATTATTTCCAGAGGGTAAAGACCCAGCAGATATGGTAAGTAGTGGTTTAATAAAAGAGTTAAATGAGTTATTAAAGAGTGGTTTAGATTTACCAATTTTTGTAATAGAGAAGATTAAAGATAGCTTTAATATAAATAATCCATATGAGAAGCAAAAAGCTATCTTAGAGATAAAAAACTATCTTAATAGTTTAAAAGATGTTGTAAGAGATGTTTATGTTGTAGAAGCTGCTAGAGTTTTATCTGTTCCTAGTGCCTACTTTAGAGACAAAAAGAGTAGAAAAGAGAAGAGGGAGCAAAGAGTTCAAATTATAAAAGACCCAGCATGGGAGTCTATCTTAAAGACATTAATGAGTAATCAAAACTTAATAGATGATGTTTTAAATGTTTTAGATTTTAGCTTTGCAAAAAGTTATGAAGCTGCATTTAGAGATTTAGCAGTTGGTAATTTAGATAATCCAATTTTAAGAGGGATAGAGATAGATGATTTAGTTCCAATTTTGAATGAAGATGAGTTTAAAATGCAAATTTTAAGAGAGTTAGAGATATTTTATAAATTAAAGTTAAAAGAGTTGATGCAAAATAGAGATTTGGATTACAAAAAAAAGAGTTTTTTAATAAGAAAGATAAAAAGTGATATACTTCCAAAAATAAAACGAGGGGAGCTTGTGCCTTATGAGAGCAATTTCACTTTTTAGTGGTGGGTTAGATAGTATGTTAGCAATTAAAGTTATAGCTAATCAGGGTATCGATGTTACTGCACTACATATAAATATAGGTTTTGGTGGGACAAAGGATGTAACCAAAGAGTTAGAACGCCGTGCAAAGATTGCTGGAGCCGATTTTATGGTTTTAGATGTTAGAGAACAGTATATACAAGATATTCTATTTAGTCCAAAGTATGGATATGGAAAAAATTTTAATCCATGTATAGATTGTCATGGCTATATGTTTAAGATAGCTAAAAAAGTTATGCAAGATAGAGGGGCTTCTTTTTTAATTACGGGTGAAGTTTTAGGGCAAAGACCAATGAGCCAAAGAAAAGATGCCTTACAACAAGTAAAAAAGTTAGCACAAGATGAGGATAATTTAATAGTAAGACCAATGTGTGCTAAGCTTTTAGAACCTACAAAACCTGAATTAGAAGGTTGGATAGATAGAGAAAAATTATTAGATATAAGTGGTCGCTCACGAGATAGACAGTTAGCATTAGCAAAAGAGTATGGTTGGGATGATTATGAGTCTCCTGGAGGTGGATGTTTACTTACAGAACCTGTTTATAGCCAAAAAATTCGTGAATTTATAGAGTATGAAGAGTTTAGTGTTGAAGCAATAGATTTATTAAAATTTGGAAGACACTTTAGATTGCCAAATGGTTCTAAATTGATAGTTGGACGACACAAGGAGGATAATGAAGCATTGCAAAACTTAAGTGCTAGTGATTATATAAGTTTTAGATTGCCTGTTGCTGGTCCTTTTAGTTTAATACATAAAGACTCTACAAAGCAAGAGCGAGAGTTAGCAGCAAAGATTGCATTAACTTATGGTAAATCACAAAAAGGGCAAGAGTATAAGGTAGTTATAGATATAGATGAGTATAGAGTTGTTCCATTTGATACAAAAACAGAGATTAAGCCATACTTTTTTAATGCTTAAAGAGTTTATTTAAATATTTTTGGGTATAATTTCGGACATTTTCTATCTCTATAGAAATGCAAAATTACTAAGAAAGGAAAGTTTATGCCTAAAATGAAGAGCGTAAAGGGTGCTGTTAAGCGCTTTAAAGTTAAAAAAAGTGGCA
>CAYMGA010000079.1:0-5707 GCA_964389865.1 uncultured Nitratifractor sp. | reverse complement strand
TAGTAAAAAGTAAATATTTTAACTCTTTTTACTGCTACTTACTTCCCCTTTTTCTACTCTCTTAGAAAATTCTGTATCTTTACCAGAAGCTAAAATTTTTGCTTGATTTATCCAATCTTCTCTTAATACTCTACCTTTAAATGCTAACTGTTTATCTATTAATTTTACCTCTTCTTCTGTCCATTTAGCAATTTGGTCAAAATAATATACTCCTATATTTTTTAACTTATTTTCAATAACAACTCCAATACCTTTAATTTTGCATAAATTATCTGGCTCTTTATTTTTAAGAGGAGCTGACAAAAAAGATATTTTACTCTTCTCTTTCTTATGAGATTCAACACTAATATCATTTTTTTTACTATTTAACTCCCCATTCTCTTTACTACTTACAGAAGAGTTAATCTCATCTATATGAGTAGTATCCTCTTTAGATATTAAATTAGAGTTAAGTTTACTGTTGTCACTAGGCTCTTTTAATACATCTACATTTTCAAACTTTTTTTTTAACTCAGTATCTTCATTAAGCTCACTCTCTTTTTCATCACTATTAGAAACTGTAATTTTAGTTTCAGCTTCACTACTCTCATTTGTTAAAGATTCTTTATCTTCTATAATTTCGATATTACTATCTTTTGTCTCACTGTTATCTTTATTATTAAATTTGTTTTCAATATTAGCTACATTTTCACTATACTTACTTTCACAAATATCATTTTTTTGAAAATAGTAATCATTTTGAACTCTTTTACAAGATAACTTGCCAACCAAATAACCAACTATTATAGCAATTAATGCAATAAGTACTAATACAAGTAATATTTGTAATGCTTCTACCATAAATATATCTCCTCTCCATAATAATATTTCAATAATGATGTTATCATATTTTAGAAAATTTTGCAACATTTAATAACAAATTAACCAAAAATTGTCTTAATATATAGTATATGTATGAAAATATTGTATAATTTCAACATAAAAATTATACAAGTTGGTCTAAATGATTAAAGATAAAAGCATAGCCTTACTATTTGCACTATTAAATAAAATATCATTAATTACACCAAAAGTAGTTAAAATAAATATTGCAAAATTTTTTGCTTATGCTTTATATAAACTTCATAAAAGATACTATACAATAGCTAAAATAAATTTAGATTTTATATATGGAAATAGTATAAATAGAACTCAAAAAGAGCAAATTATTAAAGATATGTTTTTTAATTTAACCCAAAACATTGGTAGTTTTATTGAAAACCAAACTATATCTAAAGATAAACTATTACAAAAGGTTAAATTTAAAAATGAACATATAATGATAAATGCTCTAAAGGGAGATAGACCAATAGTTTTTATTACAGCACATCAAAGTAATTGGGAGATATTATCAATTGCAGCTGCTGCAAAATTTACTCCTATTGCTGTAGTTGGCAGAGAGATAAAGCAACCCTATTTAAATAAATTAATAAAAAAAAATAGAGAGAGTTTTGGTGTTGAAATAATTAATAAAAATGGTGCTATGAGACATCTTGTTAAAGCTGCTAAAGAGAAAAAACCTATTGGTCTTTTAATTGACCAAAATTTAGAGGGGATATTTATTGATTTCTTTTCTAAGAAAGCAAGGCATACTACAGCTGCTTCAATATTAGCATATAAGTATAATGCCATAGTAATTCCATGTTTTCTAAAGAGAGTTGACTTTGAAAAGTATGAAGCAACATTTTATGAACCAATAGAAGTTAAAAAAACTGAAAATATGGAAGAGTTTATATTAAAACATACTCAAAAACAAGCTAATATTACAGAAAAAGTTATAAAACAATCTCCAAGTGAATGGCTCTGGATTCATAGACGATGGAAAGCAAAATATCCAGAAATTTATAAACTTTGAGGTAATTATGAAAATATTAATAAAACTATTGCTACTAATAATTACTGCAATTACTATCTATTTACTATATCCAAGAAGTAGCGATAAGTTATTATATATTCCTAAAAAAGATGATATTTATCCTATCGAAGCTATACTTTTACAAGATACACCACTATCATCTATAGACTTAAAAATATTATACCTTTTAGATGCAAAAGATGGCTGGGTTAGATTAGATAAGAGTGATAATAATTTACTTAAAATTTACCAAAAAATTTTAAAAAACAAGAGAGAAAAAAGTAGAAAAGTAGTTGTTTTTGGTGGTGATACAATATATAATATATTAAAAAAAATTGCAAAACAGACTAACTTAAGCTTTAGTAGTTTATATAAAGAATACTTTAAAATATCAAACTTTAACGAAGGTGAGATTTTAGCAAAAAAATATAATATACCATATAAAGCAACCCCTAGGAGTATAATATCTTATATGATATATAAGAGTCATAATATCTCAAGAGAGATAGCTAAAAATAGAGATATTTTAATACCTAGCACTAAATTCAAAGATTATTTAACAATTGCATCTTTAATTGAAAAAGAGACTCAATACTATAAAGAGATGCCACTAATTTCTGCTGTAATTCATAATCGATTAAAAAAAGGAATGAAACTCCAATTAGATGCCTCTTTAAATTATGGGAAAAATTTGCATAAAATTGTTACTCATAACTTAATAAAAGAGGATAGAAGTAGATATAACACTTATAAACATAAAGGTTTACCACCATCTCCAATATGTTCTCCATCTATAACTGCTCTAAGGGCTGCATTTTACCCTGCAAATGTAAATTATCTATATTTTGTAAAAAGTGGAAATAGACACAAATTTAGTGTGAAGTATAAAACACATATATCAAAGGTAAAAGTTTATAAAAAAAATCTAAAAGAGTATAGAGCAAAAAAAATAAATCAATTACTTAGTCAAAGAATAGATATTAAACTTCCTCAAATCACCCCAAATAAAAAATTTAATCTATCAATTAAATAGTATTAGATATAATCTCAAAAAATATATTAAAAGAGAAGATAATGTATATACCAAAAAAGAGTAAATTTGACCCTGATGAGTTAGGACATTTTGGAATATATGGTGGTCGATATGTTCCAGAAACACTTATGCCTATTTTAGAAGAGTTAAAAAAAGATTATGAAAATGTGCGATTTGATAAAAATTTTTGGAGTGAGGTTGACTACTACTATAAAAATTATGTTGGTCGCCCTAGCCCACTCTATTTTGCTGATAATTTATCTAAAGAGCTAAATGCAAAAATTTATTTAAAAAGAGAAGATTTAAATCATACAGGAGCTCATAAGATTAATCATACTGTAGCTCAAGCAATTTTAGCTAAAAGATTAGGTAAAAAAAGAGTAATTGCAGAAACTGGTGCAGGACAACACGGAGTTGCAACAGCAACTGTTGCTGCACTTTTTGGCTTAGAATGTGATATTTTTATGGGTGCTAAAGATGTAAAACGACAAGAGTTAAATGTATTTAGAATGAAACTATTAGGTGCTAGGGTTCATGCTGTTGAGAGTGGAAGCAAAACCCTAAAAGATGCAATGAATGATGCAATTAGATATTGGGTTACAAATGCTAGAGATACTTTCTATATTATTGGAACAGTAGCAGGTCCACACCCCTACCCTATGATGATTAGAGATATTCAAAGCATTATCGGATGGGAAGCAAGAGCTGATATTTTAAAAGCAGAGGGCAAGTTACCAGATTATGTTATAGCTTGTATTGGTGGTGGTTCTAATGCAATTGGTATATTTAACCACTTTTTAGAAGATAAAGATACAACTTGCATAGGTATAGAAGCAGGTGGTTTAGGGCTTGATAGTAAACATGGTGCATCTTTAGCAAAAGGAAGCCCTGGAGTTTTACACGGACAAATGAGTTACCTTTTACAAGATGATGATGGACAGATACTAGAAGCCCACTCTATTAGTGCAGGTTTAGATTACCCAGGTATTGGACCAGAACATGCATTCTTAAAAGATGAAAATATAGTTAAATATGACAATATTACCGATAAAGAGGCTCTTGATGCATTTGTTTGGCTTAGCCAAAAAGAGGGTATTATCCCAGCGTTTGAGAGTTCTCATGCTGTTGCATATCTTAAAAAAATGGGTGATAAAATTAAAGATAAATTAGTTATAGTAAACTTATCTGGTCGTGGAGATAAAGATATGATACAAGCAAAAGAGATATTAGATTTTAATTAAAAGGATAAATATGAAGATAGATTTTATAGAAGATAGTTTAGAGAATATAAAAGCTGATTTAGAGCTTATAATTATAATAGATAAAAATTTTGAACACCCAAGTTGTAAAGATTACAAAAGTTTACTTGAAGATACAAATTTTAGTGCTGAACAAGATGAAGTAATGCTTTTAGCTGAGAGTAAAAAACTATTTGTAGGTAGCAACTCTCTTAAAAGTTCAAATATTAGACCAGCTGTTGCGACTGCAATTAGAACCATTTTAGATAAAAAGTATAAAACAGTTAAAATGGCAACTTATCTTAGTCATAATAAATGCACTGCAACAATTAGAGCATTAGCAGAGGGTGTTATTTTAGGTAGCTATAAATATGATAGATATAAATCTAAAGCTAAAGAGAGTATATTAAAAAAAGTTCTTATCTCTTCACAAGAGTATAATAATAAAGAGATAGATGTAGCTGCTATAAAAAGAGCTATTACAAAAGGGGTTGAAACTGCAAAATCAGTCAATTTAACTAGAGATATTGTAAATACACCACCAGATGACTTCTATCCAAAGATAATGGCAAGAGTTGCAAAAGATATTGCTTCAAGTGAAAATTTAGAGTGCAATATATTAAC
This sequence comes from uncultured Nitratifractor sp., assembly GCA_964389865.1. Classification (GTDB taxonomy): domain Bacteria; phylum Campylobacterota; class Campylobacteria; order Campylobacterales; family Sulfurovaceae; genus JAADEQ01. The sequence goes on along the minus strand of CAYMGA010000079.1, from coordinate 918 downwards.
AAAATCACAAATTTTAAATGAAAAGATGGGTGCATTACTTGCAGTTGCAAAAGCTAGTTCTCATTCACCTAGAGTAATTCACTTAACTCATAAACCTAAAAAACCAAAAGCTGTTGTGACAATCATTGGAAAAGGTTTAACTTATGATAGTGGTGGACTTAGTTTAAAACCAAGTGATTATATGGTAACTATGAAGTCCGATAAAAGTGGTGGAGCAGCAGTAATTGGAATTATGCAAGCTGTTAGCAGACTAAACCTTCCAATTGAAGTTCATGGCTTTATTGGAGCAGTAGAAAATATGATTGGTGGCAATGCATACAAACCAGATGATGTATTAACTGCAAAAAATGGAACAACAATTGAAGTTAGAAATACAGATGCAGAGGGTCGTTTAGTATTAGCCGATATGCTATGTTATGCACAAGAGAAAGTAAATGCAAACTATATTATAGATATGGCAACTCTAACAGGTGCTTGTGTTGTAGGACTTGGAAATTATACAATTGGTGTAATGGGAAATAATGATACAATTATCGATAAAATGCTTTATGCAGGAAATGTAGCCTCTAGTGAAATGGCAGCAAAATTACCATTTAATGACTATTTAAGAAAAACATTAAAAAGTAATATAGCAGATATTTGTAATATTTCAAATACAAGATATGGTGGAGCTATTACAGCAGGGCTATTTTTAGAAAACTTTATTAAAAAAGAGAATAAACAAAAGTGGATACATTTAGATATTGCAGGACCAGCATTCGTAGAACATGAATGGGGAGAAAACCCTCATGGTGCAAGTGGAGCTGGTGTTAGAATAGTAACAAGATTTATAGAAAAATTAGCAGATACAAAACACGAAGAACAGTAAAACTAAAATAATGCTAAAAAGAAGTGGCAAAATACAATTTCTATTTTGCT
>CAYMGA010000078.1:0-5734 GCA_964389865.1 uncultured Nitratifractor sp. | reverse complement strand
CCTGTCATTAGCGTTAAAACATTACGAGTAAACTCAGATTTTGGTTTTAGTTTTGAAAACATTTAATAATTTACCTAATAAATATTTGAAATAATTTTTAATAAAATTATTCTAACTTGAAATTTATTTGTTATTCTATCATAAAAAAAACACTATTTTAAATATATTTACAAGAAAAATTAAGCTTTTTTATTATAAAAATGACAATATAACATAATATGGATGTATATATATATATATTTATTTATATAAAATTCTATTTATAAGTATAAATTCAAAGATATTTAAAAGAGTAGGGTGAGTGAGCGTTAAATTTTGCTTTATATTTAATTGACTTATTTTTTGGCTTATTATATAATTTGGCACTTTGATAAAGGGTTTATCATGAGATTTAAAATTGTTTTACTATTTATATTGCTCACTTCTATTATGTTTGGATTTAGTCAAAAAGTTACTTATACAGAAGAGAATCAATTAAAAGAGATACCTAAAATTACAAGTCTTTTACTTAGATATTCAAATAAAGTAGAAAAAGATTTAAGAGACTCATTGGCTAAAGGAGATACTTATGCACTCTATGATATGCAAATGTATTTACAATCAGCTGTTATTTATGCAGATAGAAATGGGGATAAAATTATTTTAAAAAGATTACTTAATTTAGTATCAATACCTTTTGAAGCTAATTATATAGGAGAAGATGAAAAGTGGGTAGATACAAAAGATAAAAAAGAGGTTATGCTCTATATCTCTCAATATTTTTCACTACTTACAAGAGTTTTAAGTGCTTCTGAGAGAAATGGAGTAGATACTTCAGAGTTTAGAAAAGTCAAAGAGATAAATGGTCATAAATATAATAATTTAAAAATTATTCAAAATCATATAGAGGAGTTTGTTAAAAATTCAGGTAAATTTCATGCTAATAAAATTGATATGAGATTGATGTTTAAATCGCAAGATTCTCAAGTTACATTTATATCAAGAACAAAAAAGGGTATAAGATATTTAGTATATACCCCAAAATATAGTGAAAATAGAGTAGATGGGAAATATATCTATATTAGTTTAAGTAAAGATATTATAAATAATTGGATAAATTTAGATAGAAACTTCTCTAAAGATTTAAAAGAGTTAGAGAGTGATAATGAATTTATAAGTGTATCAGAAATTGCATTAGATAGTAGCTTTTTACTAAAAAGTATAAATGGAGTCTCTACAGTTAGAGATAAGGAGAAGTTTAGTTATAATCAGCCAAAGATAGATATAAAGCAGTGGAAATTAGCCCATAAAGATAAAGAGAGTAATAATAGCAAAAGTATTATTAAAAGTGAACAAGAAGGAGTTGTTATAAATTTTCAAGGGGGTTCATCTACAACTTTTCTTTTAACTTTAGGCTCTTTCTATCCACGATTAGATATGCCACGAAATATTGATGATAAAAATATGTTTATAGTAGAGTCTATTATGCAATATAGCGACTATTGTAAATCTCTTGGAATAGAGTATAATCCATATTTTAAAATGGCATATCTTAAAGGCTTTAAGAAGAATCTATTATCATCATTTACTAAAGATAGTAGTGGTAAATATTACTACTTTAATCGAAATTATCATATTGAAGATTCAGATTTAGAGTTTGAATACTCTGGTTATGGCATAGAGACTCCAAAATCTAAAATGTTTAAAAAAGATGGAACACCTGCTCTTAAACCTAAAAAAAGTATTGTTGGAGTAGATATTTCCCATAATAGAAGATTAAATTGGCTAATTGAGTCAATAAATACTTTTGGTGAAGATAATAATATCTCACTGCCTATTAAGATAATAAAAGGGTATGCAAATACTTTGGCTAATAAAGTAGCATTTAAAGAGCATGGAGAGATTCACTTTAGTATATATGCAGATGGTAGTAATAGGTGGTATAGAGTTGGATATTTAGGAAGAAAATTTTATGGATTTAACCCAATTACACACGATATGGATAAAAGTTTTGTGACAGGTTCATATGCTCTATTATCTGTATATAATTCTAAAATTTTAAAAAATATTGATAGTTGGATGTCTGATAATAGCAGAATAGTTCAAAGCTCTTTGGCATATCAATTAGATTATATGGCAAGTAGAAATGTTGATATTAGAGGTAAAATAAGTAACTAGTAAAAATTAAACACAAATAAATCTCAAAGGAGTATAGTGGTTAATGTCGATGAAATAAGATAAATGTTACATTTTTTGCTGAAAGCTTAAGGCAAAAAGCACAAAGCTTATTTCATTGACATTGTGCTATACCCCTTGATATTATATTCAATTTTAATTTTCTAGTTAGAAACATCTTATTGAGTTTATGTTATTATTATAATAAAAAGGATATATTTTGAAACATCTTTTATTAACTATAATAGCAATCTCTTTTTTAAATTCACAAACAATAAACTTAGCAGTTGCAGCAAATGCTAGTAGTGTTGTAAATGAACTTATTAAAAGTTATAAAAAAAATCATAAAAATATCAAGTTTCATATTGCAGTTGGAAGTAGTGGAAAGCTTAGTGCCCAAATAATTAATAAAGCTCCTTATGATATATTTTTAAGTGCTAATGAGACTTATCCTAAAGAGCTTAAAAAAAGAGGTATTGGAGTAGGAGAGAGTATTATATATGCTAAAGGTGCATTAGCTCTATTTAGCACTAAAGATAGTAATATCTCATTAAATAGTTTAACTTCTCAAAAGATAAAAAAGATAGCAATTGCTAACCCAAAAACTGCACCTTATGGAGAAGCTGCAAAAGAGGCATTAATAAATTTAAAACTATACAATAAGTTAAAACCAAAATTTATATATGGTCAATCTATTGGACAAACTCTTATTTTTACCTTAAAAGCTGCCAATATTGGCTTAGTTGCAAAATCTCAACTATTTTCTAAAGAGTTGAAAAAGTATAAAAAGGGTAAAAATTGGATAGAAATTGATAGCAATTTATATAATCCAATATCACAAGCTATGTTATTGCTAAATAGTAAACAAGAGGTAAAAGAGTTTTTTCAATTTTTACAATCTAAAGAGGCAAAAGATATTTTTCTTGCAAATGGTTATAAAGAGTAGTTGTGTTTGAGAGTATAAAGAGTTTAGACTTTACACCATTTTTAATATCATTTAAATTAGCTTTTATAACAACAATAATTCTATTTTTTTTAGTTTTACCCTTAGCTTGGTGGATGAGTCAAACAAAATCTAAATTTAAACCATTTATAGAGGCTTTAGGTGCAATGCCTCTTGTATTACCACCATCTGTTTTAGGCTTTTATCTTTTGGTTTTATTCTCTCAAGATTCACCTCTTGGCAAATTTTTAGAGCATTTTAATATAGAGTTACTTTTTAGTTTTAGTGGGTTAGTGGTTGCTAGTATAATTTACTCATTTCCATTTATGTTACAACCAATTCAGAGTGGATTAGAGAGTTTAAATAAAGGTATAATAGAGCAGAGTTTTATAGCGAAAAAAAGTTCATTTACAACACTTTTTAGAGTTGCCCTACCAAATATAAAACCATCTTTATTAACAGCTATAATTGTAACATTTGCCCATACAGTTGGAGAGTTTGGTGTTGTTTTAATGGTAGGAGGCTCAATCCCAGGGCAGACAAAAGTAGCTAGTGTAGCAATTTATGAAATGGTAGAAGTTATGGATTATAAAGCAGCTCATATATATAGTTTGCTAATGTTAATTATTAGCTTTTTGGTGCTTTTGAGTGTCTATATCTTTAAAACAAAGCGTTAAATATGATAAAAGTAGATATAAAAAGAGATAATTTAGAGTTTAAATTAGATATTAAATTAGGTGAATTTTTAGCTATTGTAGGGCAAAGTGGCAGTGGTAAGACTACACTTTTAAGGGTAATAGCTGGATTAGAAGAGGCAAGGGGAGTTATAGAGGTAGATGGCAAATATTGGCTTATGAATAATCAATCTTTAAAGGTGCAAAATCGCTCTATTGGTTTTTTAATGCAAGATTATGCTCTATTTAATAATATGAGAGTAATAGAGAATGTAACTTTTGTAAATAGTGATTTAGAGTTAGCTAAAAGAGTTTTAAGTTTTGTTGATATGTGGGAGTATAAAGATAGATACCCTCATAATTTAAGTGGTGGGCAAAAACAAAGAGTAGCACTTGCTAGAGCAATTATCTCTAAACCAAAATTACTACTACTTGATGAACCTCTCTCAGCCTTAGATTTACAGATGCGAATTAAGTTGCAAAATTATATATTAAAGTTGCATAAAGAGTTTAATTTAACTACAATTATGGTTAGTCACGATTTAGGCGAAGTTTATAAAATGGCAGATAGAGTTGTAACCTTAAATAGTGGTAAAATCAGTAAGGTAGAAGATATTAAGTATGATACAAACTCTTTAAAAGCAAAATTAATTGATAAGAGTATTAATAAAAATAGTTATGAATTAACTTTAGATATTAATGGTATAGTAAGTAAAATTTTAGTTCAAAAGAGTATATTTAACAAATATAAATTGGGTGATTTAATAGATTTAAATTGGAGTATAAAATGATAAAAGTATATGGAATTAAAAGTTGTGGTAGTGTAAAAAAAGCACTCAAATTTTTTAAAGATAATAGTATAGAGTATCAATTTATAGATTTTAAAAAAGAGGCAGTTGGGTGTGAAAAGATAGATTTTTGGATAGATAAAGTTGGCATAGATAAACTATTTAATAATCGAGGAACTAAATATAGAACTCTAAAGTTAAAAGAGTTAAATTTAGATGACAATGGAAAAAGAGAGTGGCTTTGTAAAGAGAATATGTTAATTAAAAGACCTGTTATTGAGTTAAAAAATGATGTAATAGTAGCTTTTAATGAAGAAGTATATAAGGATAAGTTTTTAAAATGAAAAAGATAGAGTTAGATACAACAATTTCAGATTTATTGAATGATTATGAGGGAATGAAAGAGATATTAATATCTATCAATCCAAAATTTAAAAAGCTTAATAACCCAATTTTAAGAAGAACTTTAGCAAAGATTGCAACAGTTAAACAAGCTGCAATAATAGGAGGAATGGAGCCAATAGAGTTATTAAATAAACTTAGAGTTGCAGTTGGACAAGAGATAGAAGGTAGTGTAGAGAGTATTGAAAAAATAGTTGAAGAAAAAGAGCCAAATTGGATAAATTTACCAGTAGATAAAGAGTTAAATGCAAATGAGATATTAGATGCAAATAAAAATCCACTAGCAGAAGTTAGAAAAGCTTTAAAAGAGTTAAATAGCAATATTCTAAAGATAAACTCAGATTTTTGCCCCGAACCTTTAATAGACGAACTTAGAAAAAATGGATATAATATATACTGTAAAGAGCAAAAAAGTGGTAATTTCGTAACATATATAAAAAAATAGAGTATTTATTAATTTTAACACCATTTAATCTAATAAAATCACATAAAAATCCCTTTAATAAAACATATATTTACCATAAAAATCTTTATAATTAAAAAATATATGCCTTATTACTATAAAAAGTTACCATTTTGTGGTATATTTATATTAAGATTACTTATCTTTTAATTAAGGGGTTTATTATGGGTATATATTTTGAGGTAAGTGAAGAGAAACTAGAAAAGTTAGCAAAACAAATATCTAAAGAGATGAGAATAGATTTGCAAGAAGCAAACTCTTTAATTTATGAAGAGTTTGATTTAATAGAGAGTTTAATGATAGAGCATAA
>CAYMGA010000077.1:0-5735 GCA_964389865.1 uncultured Nitratifractor sp. | reverse complement strand
CCAGCAGGTAGTTTTGGAGACAACACATAATCGCTAATTGGACAGCCTAGCTTGTCGGCATATTTTGCAATCTCTAAGCCACCCTCTAGCATATCATCGCTTCTTACTTTAAGCAGACCCTCTTTTGCAATGCAAGCTCCTAAGCCATTTGCAACTAACACTTGTTCTATCTCTACTTTTGTGCCATCTGTAAATGATGTTACCATCTCTAAAGATAGGTTCGATTTAGCTCCCCAATACTCCATATCTTCGCGTGTTGGGTTTTCGTTTAAAAAGCCTTTGATATTTACATATGCAACTGGCTCAAAGCCCATAGCTAGTGCCTCTTCGTGCAAAATTGCCTCTACTCCTGGCTGATCCCCTTCGGCTTCGGTTACAAGCCCTTTATCTACAAAATAAGAGCCTGTTGTAACATGAAACTCTGAGTTCATAGTAACTACTGGAATATCTGCTTTTAAAATTTTATTTATCGTATCTGTTGCATATATTGCATCTCCACTTGCTTCTACAATTAAATCGCAACTTTGTATTAACTCATCTAAGTTATTTGTTAAGACATCGGCTCTAACAAAGTCGCCCCTTTTGCTAATATCGCTTCTTGTTAATACTTTTTGTAAAATATAGCTAGGGTGTTGCTCTAAAAGTTTTGCTAATCCACTTGCAATAAAACCAGAGCCAATAATTCCTATTTTATACTTTTTAACATCTTGAATATTTATTAAATTAATACAACTTTTTAGAGAGTCTCTCCAATATGGAATTGTTAATCCATAATCTTTTTTTATCTTATCTTTACTCAATACACTATATGCAGGTCTCTTTGCAGGGGTAGGGTAATCTTTTGTATTTATTGGTTCAACTTTACAATCTATATTTGCAATTTCAAAAATTGCTTGTGCAAAATCATACCAAGAGCAGTTTCCTTCGTTACTGTAGTGATAAATCTCTACATTATTATTATCAATACCTTTGTCAATTATTGTCAATATTGCTCTTGCTAAATCTCTAGCATAAGTTGGTGTGCCTATCTGGTCACATACAACACTTAAACTCTTTTTTTGACTACCAACTCTTAACATTGTATTGACAAAATTTTTACCAATACTATTATAAACCCAAGCTGTTCTTATAATTATAGAGTTTTTTGGATTTATAGCTATTAGTTCCTCTTCACCCTTTAGTTTAGAGTCTGCATATACACCTTGAGGATTTGGTTTATCACTCTCTTTTAATGGTGTATGGTTTGTGCCATCAAATACATAATCTGTTGATATATGTATAAGAGAGATACCCCTCTCTTTAGCAATTAAAGCTAAATTTTTAACAGCATCAGCATTTATTTTATATGCTAACTCTTGCTCCTCTTCTGCTTTGTCAACTGCAGTGTAGGCTGCACAATTTACAATAGTGTCAATATTATTCTCATCTACAAATTTCGCTATTTCTGGAGCTTTTGTTATATCTAAACTATCTTTATCTGTAAAATAAAAATTTAGATTTTTGTAAACACCATTTGATACTAAATACTCTATTTGGCTTCCAACTTGACCATTTGCACCTGTAATTAAAATATTTTTACTCATATAATTTTTCCTTAAAATCAAAAACTTGGGCATCTCTTAGCATTGGTTGTTGTTTATCTTTTGCCGATAGCTTTAAATCTTCTCTAGGTAAAATCCAATCAATCCCTATCTCTGGGTCATCAAATGCTATACCTCTATCATTTTCTGGTGAGTAGTAATTGTCAACTTTATAAGCAAATATTGTATCATCTTCTAATACTACAAACCCATGTGCAAAACCTCTTGGAACAAATAGTTGTTTTTTATTTTGTTCACTCAACTCTACAGCAACATATTTACCAAATGTTGGGCTTCCTTTTCTAATATCTATAGCTACATCTAAAACCTTACCTTTAATTACACGAACCAATTTTGTTTGTGCAGCAGGTGGTAATTGATAGTGTAAACCTCTAATTACACCTTTAGAGCTTTTAGACTCATTATCTTGACAAAAGTTTACTCTAAAACCTAAAAACTCCTCTAGTAAATCTTGTCTAAATGTCTCTACAAAATAGCCTCTCTCATCTCCATGAACTTTTGGCTCAATTATAATAACATCTTCTATTTTTGTTCTTGTAAATTTCATTTTAACTCCTCTTTATCAATAAATTTTGCAATCTCTTTTGTAATAATTAAACTCCCTTTATCATTTAAGTGTGTTCTATCTGCAAAATCACTATCTTTAAGTGGTACACTTTGTAACTTTATAAGTTTACCATTATCTTTTAAAGCTTGGGTTGCTTTTTTATCAAAATAATCTATTGCATCTCTAACACTCTTATACTTTTTATAAAGTTCTGGTCTATATGGTTGGTGTGCTAAGTAGAATTTAACCCCTTTAGCTTTAGCATCTTTTGCCATCTCATAAAGAGCTTCAAAAGATTTTGGATGCATAATACCAGGATGAGGGGCATACCACCTTGCACCCACCTTTGCACCTCTATATATCTTTAGTGGAACACTTGCTGTGTGGTCAAATATTAAAGATGTAAATTTAGTAGGGTCTTGATGCTCTCTATTCCATTTATTAGCTCTCTCATAACAAAAGAGTAAATTATTACAAGCTTTAAAGATTAACTTTAAATATGTAACAGTTGATAACTCATGCCTTATATATCTTCTTAATTTACTTGAATCATAATTTTTATAAGTGTATGGATGTGGAAAGTCAGAGTATTGTGCTGAATATATAATTCGCTTTAAATTTGGAAATGCACTACTAAGCTCTAAAATCTGTTGTGCTTCAAGAGCTGTTGCTTCATAAACAGATAGATTTAGTGCGTGTTTAACAACTTTTGAGTTTTTCTCTAAAATAGAGCCAATTACATTATTCATACCAATTGATGAGCCAACAATAATTGTATCTATATCATTAGGGTTAATATTATCTCTAATAAATTTCAATTTAGCATCAAAAGAGATTCTATTTGTAATGGGAGCAGGGTAGTGTTTATTAAAATAATATACATATACAATAGCTACTAAAATTAGAGTAAATAGTAGAGTAAATAGTATCTTTACATATCTTTTTGCTTTTAGCTCCACTACAACTCCTTAAAAATTAAAGTATAAAAACTCAGTTTTTCTATATAACATAAATATAGATAGCATAAAAATTAGTGTTAAAGTTAAATAGATAATATTTGTTTTAAACTTACCCTTTAACTCCATAGAGTTTGGAAGAGCTACAACAATAAATAAACCACCTAAAAGCCATAACCAAAGATACTCTTGAGTTCCATATAGTTTAGACCAATTTCCAAAAGTTATGCCAAAACTTTTTATTGGTTTTAAATAGTTATTTAGGCTTGTTGGTAAAATAAAATCTCCTAAAAACATACCCTTTAAAACTCTAATTGCATCATTAAATGTATTTGCTCTAAAAAATACCCATGCAATATTTATAAAAATAAATGTTATAAACCATGCTAAGATTTTTGGCATATTAATTTGAAGTTTTTTCCATAATCTATGTATTACTAGAGCAGCTCCATGCAAGATGCCCCAAATTACAAAAGTCCAACCAGCTCCATGCCAAATTCCACCCAAAAGAAATGTTGTAAACAGATTTGTATAAGTTCTAAACTCTCCTTTTCTATTACCACCTAATGGAATATAGATATAATCTCTTAAAAATCTACTCAAAGTTATATGCCATCTTCTCCAAAAATCTTGAATATTTAATGCCTTGTATGGAGAAAAAAAGTTTTGAGGTAAATTGATATTAAATAAAAGGGCAACTCCTATTGCCATATCTGTATATCCACTAAAGTCAAAATATATCTGAAAAGTATAGCTAAGTGTTGCACTCCAAGCCTCTAACATATTTAAAGTTGCTCCACCATCAAACCCACTTGTAGCCCACTTTGCAAAGGTATCGGCAATTACTACTTTTTTAAATAACCCCATAGAGAATATAAATAAGCCAAGTGCTATATTTTTATAATTTACTACTTTATTTTTTAATTTTGCAAATTGTGGCATCATCTCTGAGTGATGAACAATTGGTCCTGCTATTAATTGAGGGAAAAAGGTAACAAATAGAGCATAATTTAAAAAGTCATACTCTTTTGTTTCGCCTCTATAACTATCTACTAAATAGGCAATTTGCTGGAATGTAAAAAAGCTAATTGCAAGAGGCAAGGCTAAGTGTAAAAGCTCTATATGAGAGTTAAAAACTCGATTTACATTTATAAGAAAAAAGTCAGAATACTTATAGTAGCCAAGTAGTGCTAAATTAAAAAATACTCCAATAGCTAAAAGAGTTTTTTTATTAATAGTTTTAGATACTTTAGCTTTAGATAACTCTCTTCCAAGGGTATAGTTAAATAGCATAGATATTAATATTAAAGGTAGATATTTAATATTCCACCAAGAGTAAAAAACTAATGAAGCAAATACTAAAAAGGCTTTAGAGCTTTGTGTTAAGTGCTTTTTATTTAGATAAAAATAGATAAAGTATGATATTGGTAAAAATATAAATATAAACTCATAAGAATTAAATAGCAATTTAGCACCTATTTTTTTGTAATTATATCTTATTTGATATAAATCTTCTCTAGTTCACTTTAAATCATTTAAATAATTTTCGAATACTTGCCATTTTATTAACATAAATAGGGTAAAATTTTAATTATCAAAATAAAGGATACTTATGAATAAAATAATTTTGGCTTTAGCTTTAACTTCATTTGCTTTTGCAGGCGAAATAGAGTGGGGACATGGAACTATGGAGTTAAGTGGTGGTGCTTTTGGTCTTAAATCATCTATTAGTAGTGATATAAATACCTACTCTTTAGTACAAAAGCATAAAAATTTGTTAGGAACAAACCTTTTTTATGGTTATAATTTAACTATTTTTGATTCAGAAACTATAAAACAACTTCAATCAGACTATAACAGTGCTACTAAAATGGCAAATACTATCTTTAGTTTAGCAAATTTAAATTCTAAATATAAAATTAGTGAAATTAAGCATAGATTTAAAGGTCTTGATTTAGGTGTAACTTTAGGTTATGATATTTTACATAAAGGAGAGAGAGACTATCTTGGTATTGGTGGATATGGTGGTATATCACTACCATATATTGAAAGTAGTGGCTCTTCTAAAACTACAAATATTATAAAAGATATTTTTAAAAAATCTAAAACAGAATTTACTACATATAAAGTTGGAGTAGGAGTTTTTGCACAAAAATCATTAAATAATTTTATATCACTATATGGTAGTGCAATATATGCATATCAAACAGGAGATATAGAAAATGATTATATTAAACTAGATTCTACAATAGATGGAGCATATTTAGAGTTAAATGCAGGATTAAAATTTCAAGCTATTAAAGCAGATTATGATGTAGGAATTGTATCAATTAATCCAAGGTTATATGGAACTATTGGATGGAGATATAGAGAATGGAAAGTTAATAATGTATCTTTTGGTTTAAATAAAACTACACTATTTAATGCACCAAAACCAGATATGAAGTTCTCTTCTAATGTAGTTACAGTAGGATTAGGTTACTCTTTTTAGTGCTTAAATCTGAAAAAATAAAACTAAGTTAAGTAGTAACATAAAATTAAAATAGAATATAATATCAAGGGGTATAGGTGTAGAGGTATGAAGGGGTAGAAATAGTAAATTGATAATATGTTGTTACTTTCTCTACACCT
>CAYMGA010000076.1:0-5744 GCA_964389865.1 uncultured Nitratifractor sp. | reverse complement strand
AAAGTAACATAATCAATTTTACAAATATTTCATATTGAAATATTTTGACCCAAGAAATATAACTTATAGATATTCTATAATAGAAGTTTACTAAATTTTGGAGGATTTAATTGAAAACAATACTTAAAACTATAGTAGTTTCAATACTGCTTATACTATTAACAGCATGTGGTGATAACAACGGTGGCTCTAAAGATAATCCATCTAACCATAAACCAGTTGCAATTAGTGCAACTTACAGTGTAGATGGCTCATCTATAGATATAAAACTAAAAGCAACAGATAAAGATGAAGACAAACTAACCTATAAAATTACAAAACAACCAAAACACGGAACCCTAAAAGGTAAAGCACCAAATTTAACATATACCCCACAAAGTGATTATAACGGCACAGATAACTTTAGCTTCATTGCAAATGATGGTAAGGTGAACTCTAACGAGGCTACTATAACTTTAAATATTGTATCTAGTGGTGGTTCAGATGATGATAATTCTAGCGACGGTAGTGACAATGGAGGTGGCTCTGATAACAATGAATCTAATAATTCTGATAACAATGAATCTAATAATGATGTTAAGCCATACAAAGATATTACAAACTTTCCTATATTGCCAGGTAAAAAAATATATGTAAATGTTAAGCCTTTTGGTAATGGCTCTTTTAAATCTTCTGATGGTAGAATAGAATATGTAGTTGGCAGAAAAATGCATTTAAATAAACTAGAAGCGCAATATGATATTAAAGATGAAAATATTTCTATAATAGCTACACCTGAAGCAGATAGTGAAATTGCAGGATGGACAGGGTGTGATAAGATATCGGCAGATAAAACAGAGTGTATTGTTGGCTTAGATAGAGCACACGATGTTATAGCATATTTTAGATATAAAGAGACAATACTTATTGATAATTTATATGATATAACAAGTTATAGCTCTGTTAAGCAAGAGCATAATAAAACTAAAGATCCGTTAGACTCTTACTATAAAGTAACAGTATGTGAACCTGATAGTGTAAAATTTAAAGAATTATCAAAGATTAAAACCAATGACTATATTAACTATTCAGATGGCGATAACTCTTTTATTGTCAAAGTAGATAATAGTTCAAGTGTGTCAAATAGTTGTGTACTTTTATCTGGGTTTCAAAGACCTCTTAACGAAATATTTATACAAGGGACAATCCTTGTTCAAACAGTTATTAATGACAGCAATGAAGGTAAAAAAAATAATAGAGTAACAAATGGTAACTACTATAATTTAAGCAAAGATAAAAAGATGGTATCTGTTACAGAGCGTAAAAATAAATACTATGATTTTGATACTGACTATCAGCACAAAAGTTTTAATCTAGGAAATGTAAAAGCAACAGCGGGTATGAGACTGTATGGAACATACGGTATGTCTTTTAATAGAGAAAAGAAGGATATAGAAAGTATTGTCTTTACTGTCAATCAAACATCCGATTTGTCACTTACTGCGAATATTCCTGCAGTTTCTAAGACTATTCCACTTACATATGTAAATTATAATAAAGATATAACTAAAAGAAAAAAACAAAAAATACCTTTAACTATTCATTTAGATGCTTTACTTGATAGTAAAATTACATTAGATCCTGAAAAAGAAGATAGTAATAATGTTTTTCTAGAGGCTACTGCCAAAATGGACTTAATAGCTAATGCAGGATTTATATATCATGATAATAAAATTCATACTTATAAGAATTCCAATGTTAATCCTGATGCATATATTGATATAAAGGCACTCGGTGTTGCAAGAGTTGATTTTTTAGAATTAAAGGCTAATGCAAAAATTAAAGGATATGTGGTTTTGTATCCTATACTTGACATCAAAGCTAATGCCTCTTTCTCAATTGAAACATCATTATATGCACAGGCTAAAGCAAAATGTTCATGTATCGGAGGAAAAGCTGCTAAATTAGGTTTTGATCTTAAACTTTTTGCCCAAACAGAAGAAGGGCTTAAATTAGGTTTTTTTGGATCAACTTTGGCTGAAGGTAAATACCAACAAACTTGGCTAGAAGGATATTATATAAAATGGTTTAAAGTTTTATATAATGAAAAAATTTACTGTCCAGCCAAAAATAACAAAACTACAGAACCTATAAAACCAGCATCAGGCTTATTTACTACAACATTAACTTGGCAACAGCTGGGAGTGGAGTTGGAGCCGAGTAATGCATTAATGTCAGAACAGTCTGCAGGCTGTGGATATAGGGCTATTGGTTCAGGTGATATGACCTTATTTAGCGTATATCCAGGCACTTATCCTATTATTACTACTCCTAATGATGAAGAATTTTACGATGATAATAGTAGCGATACAGTCAATTTTACCATAACTGCACCAGGTACATATAAAGAAGCGACATTTAAGATAAATAATGGACATGAATACTTGCGTAAAATTGGACATGTAGCAGATATTGTTATTTCTCAACCTAAGCCTGGTGAACCAGCCGAAATAGAGTTTATACCTACACAGCCAATTGATATTGTCAAAACCCAGTGGGGACCTTATGATGGACGCAATTATTGGGAACTTAAAGATGATAGAGAATATGTAGAACCAGGTGATAGAGAATATGTAGCACCATATGTTTTTAAATTGCCTCCTCTTTGCAAACCTGCACTTAGTTGTGGTTGTCTGCCTTGTGAATATAAGATAGAGATGGTTCAAAAAAAAGCTAGGTTAGGTCCAATTAGTGGTGCTACAGTAAGGCTATATAAGGCTACTGATGAGAACAAGATTGACAAAGATATTATATATGAGGGCAAGACTACAATTAGTCAAAAACTTAATGATGCAGGTATTATAACATTGCCAGTTCCATATGCCGAGGAAGAGAATTTAACTGCTTCTGAGCAAAAATTAATGGAAAAAATAGATGGCTATAATGGAGACTTTATTTTAGAAATAGAGGGTGGTTTAGATATTGATAGCAATGACGATTTAGAAGTTGATAGTAACTTTAGACATGTAAATGGTAAGTTGCATCTTATTTTATCTAAAGAGAGACTACTGCAAAATGATTATAAGGTTAATATTTTAACAGAGATAGCCTATGAACTATCAAAAGACCTATTAGGAGATAATTATGAAGAGTATAGATTAAATAAGAGATTAAGTGATATTGCTCAGCATATTTTAATAGAAAAAATTTATTACAATGCAAGCGAAAAAATAAATAGAGATGACCTTATGTGGTGGGTTCCATCTGCTCATAAAAATTGGCTAATTAAGCCATATAGCTCTCTTGGTAACATTGTAGAAAAAGTCTATAAAGGTGAAGATATATATAATGATGCATACGAGTATGTCTATGGTCATATTGATGCAAATAGTGCATCTACACCTATATTAAAAAGTTCAATATTTAAAGTAGATGAAAATGTTACATCTGGTACATTTATTGGTAAAATAAATATAGTTACCGAAGGAAAAGATGCAATTGACAACTTTACTTTAGAGGGTGAAGGAAGCGATATATTAAGAATAGATAACGAGGGTAAAGTCTATCTTAAAAATGGTGCAACTTTAGATTATGAAACAAAAAACTACTATAGAAGCACGATAAAGGCGCATAACGCAAATGGCTGGAGTCGCCCTGTTACAGCATATATAATACTTAACGATATTGCAGATGTACCTAAAGATATAGGCTTTAGTGGTGGAACCATAAAAGAAGATGCTACAGCAGGAACTGTAGTAGGAGAAATAAGTTATGACCCAGCAGCCGCACCAATAGATAGAATAGAGATAAGCGGTAGAGACGCAGAGAGTTTTACGGTAGATTTAAATGGAACCATAAGATTATCTGCAAGTGCCAGTTTAGATTACGAAACATCACCATCTGCACAGATTGACATACGCGCACATAATGCTTTAGGGTATAGTCGTATGTCTCATATTACTATAGGTATTTTAGATGCTGTAGATGTGCCAATTGTCGGATTACTTGATGTAAGTTTACCAGAAGATGCTCAAGCTGGTGATGTAGTGGGACAGATAAAAATAGAGAGCAATGAAGAGATTTTAGATATAAATATTACAGGCGATGGTGCTTATAACTTTGATATTGATAAAAATGGGACTATTAAAGTTTCTACTAATGCTAGATTTGACTATGAAAGAAGAGCAAATTATGTTTTACATGTTAATGCAAGTAACTCTTTAGGCAAAGGTAATGCGGGCACATTAATTGCTAGAATTACAGATGTTCCAGATGTTCCCAAATTAAAGAAAACCACATTGCATATTTTAGAAGGTTCAGCTGAAGGCACTATAGTAGGTACTATTGAGGTATTAAATAAAGGTAATTCAGATATAGATAGCTATGAGATAAGTGGAGACGATTCAGACAAATTTAGAGTAGATAGTAAGGGTGTAATTTATGTAAATAGCGAAGATTTAACCTACAACCAAAAGCCTATATATAACCTATTGGTAAAGGCACACAACAGCAGTGGCTATGGTCTTAACGAAAGATTGGTTATATATATAGATACAAAAAGACCAGTATTGGGTCTGTTAGATACATGGGTATATGAAAATGCAGATAGCAATACCAAAATAGGAACAATACCATTAGTCTCTTCTACTGGTGCAATTAAATCAGTAAGTATAGAGGGTGAAGGTGCAGATAACTTTAAAGTTGATAATAATTTAAATGTTTATGTATCCTCAAATGCCAATATTAATTACGAAGAGAAACAAAATTATCATCTATTTATAGTTGCAGAAAATAGTTTTGGTAGTAGCAACAAGGTTCCATTAAATATTAGAGTTATAGATCAAGATGATTCATTGGTAATACAAGGTTTTTCAACAACTATACATGAAAATATTACAGCAGGTACAACAATAGGCTTTATTAGTTTACTTAAAAATGGAGGAAAAACTCTTAATAGATACGCCATAGAAGGAGAAGGTAGTGATAATTTTGAAATAGACGCACTTGGAAAAGTAACAGTTTCATCGACAGCAAACCTAGATAATCAAACTAACAGTAGTTACCATTTAAATGTAACAGCAACTGCAAAAGATGGCAGTAAAAGTAATAAAACCACTATAGATATCTATATAAGTGACAGCCTAAAAGGACACCCTGTTATTATTGCAAAAAACTTTTCAGTAGATGAAAACACTACCGTAGGCTCTAGTATAGGAAAGCTAATAGTTAAAGACTCAGGTAGTTCACCAATTGATCACTTTGAGGTAAAAAATGCTAATGGATACTTTACTATTAACAAACAAGGCACTATATACCTACAAAAAAGCTTAGATTATGAAACAAGAAAAAAGTTTACAATTTTAGTTAAAGCATATAATCAAAAAACATTTAGCGATTGGTATAGTATTAATATTAATGTAAATAATACTGTAGATACAAAACCCGTAGTGCAACCTTATCACCGTTTCTACATTGATGAACATAGTGCAATTAACACACTTGTAGGAAAAATAACTCTTCAAAGTATAGGAGACTCTAGCATAACAGGCTTTACCCTAAGTGGAACAGGTTCAGAGAACTTTAAAGTAGATGCACAAGGTAATATAAGAGTAGCTAAACAAGAGGGGTTAGATTATGAGAGTCATCATTACTTTGACCTAACAGTTGTAGCGAAAAATAAGTTTGGTAGTAGCTCTCCTGGACGGATTGTTATATATTTAAATGATGTTCCAGATACACCACCAGTTGTGCAACCTAGTAGGCAA
>CAYMGA010000075.1:0-5754 GCA_964389865.1 uncultured Nitratifractor sp. | reverse complement strand
CTCTAATTATATTAACTTTTTTGTTAAATGCTAATAATATATACCCTATAGATGGTAGTATTAAAGAGAGAATGATAGAAGGTGGCTCTTGGCATAAAGGGTGTCCTGTGCCATTAGAAGATTTAAGATATTTAACTATTAAATATATCAACTTTGCAGGAAAAGAGAAAACAGGAGAACTAATTGTTCATAAAAGTGTTGCAAAAGAGGTATCTGATATATTTGAAAAACTATATAAAATAAGATACCCTATATTTAAAATGAAACTAATTAGCTACTATAATGCCAACGATAAAGAGTCTATGAGATTCAATAATACATCTGCTTTTAATTGTAGATTAATGACAGGAAGTAAAACAAAATGGTCTAAACACTCTTATGGAAAGGCTATAGATATTAATCCTATGCAAAACCCATATGTTGCTAAAGATGGTAAAATTGTCCAACCAGTTATGGGAAGAGATTATATTGGTAAAAATCGCTCCCATGCTCTCTCTAAAGATGCTACAAACCAAGCGATGATAATAGATGGAGATAAAATATTATCTATATTCAAATCTTATAATTGGAAATGGGGTGGAGAGTGGAAAAGCTTAAAAGATTATCAACATTTCGAAAAAATAGATAATACACAAATAACCCCTAAACAGCTTTTTAAATCAGTAAAAGTTAAAGGTTCTAATGACCTATTTTAACCTCTACTTTTTTCTCTTTAACATATCTTCTGTTACCTCAACAGCTACACTAGACGATACAACTCCATCTTTACTACTCGTATGACTTACACCAACTCCATCTCTTACACAGCCACTTATTACTACAATATAAACAGCTATTAAAATTAATATTATAGCTCTCATTATAAATCCTTTTGAGTATTAACTTAAAGCTATTATATTACAAAAATATATATTTTACAATATTTAATGCCTTTTTGAAATACAATTTACTAAAAATCACAAAAATTATTTTTTTCAATGTAAATTGCTTAAAGCTGAAAGCATAAAGCACAAACTTTATTTGAGAGCATTAAGTTAGTTAAACTAAAATTGTTTGCAAACATATACAACACAAGCATTATCACTAATTTTAGCAATCCTATTGCATAATTTAGGTTAAAATTAAATAGCTAGTAATAGTTACTTAGAAATTAATACCGAGATAACTCCTAAAACTCCACCAAAAAATCCACCCCAAACAACAAGCCACTCTAAGTGTTCTTTAATTAATTTATTTAATAACTCTTTTACACTAGTTGGACCTAACTCTTTAAGTCTATTCTCCACAATATTATCTACTTTTTTTATTAAATCACCACTTAAGCTGGAACTATTTAAATTATAACTTAACTGCTTTTTAAAAGTATTGCTAGATACAATCGATAATATAGAAGCTTTTATCTTTTTATTAAATGTA
This sequence comes from uncultured Nitratifractor sp., assembly GCA_964389865.1. Taxonomy (GTDB): domain Bacteria; phylum Campylobacterota; class Campylobacteria; order Campylobacterales; family Sulfurovaceae; genus JAADEQ01. The sequence goes on along the minus strand of CAYMGA010000075.1, from coordinate 4,338 downwards.
TCTCTTAAAGCTTCTAAAGAGCTTTCTCCTCCAAACATATTTATAAGTTGCCCAAATTTTGACTCCATTATACTCTCTTTTAAAGCATCAAAAGCTACATTAAAATCTGTCTCTTCAACAATTGGAGCTAAATCTATTTTACTCTCCTCTTCTTCTAAAAACTCTTCAATTCTCTCTTTTGTAAAAAACTGCTCCATTATCATACTCTTAATAGATTGTTTAAATTTTTCAAAATTTAACTCTATAATACCTGAGCCATAAAGAAAAGGAACTCTATTAAAAAGCATATATATTGCAATTTGATTTGTTATAGCTCCAGAGAGTGCAAACATTCCAGCATAATATAGATAATCTCTATACTCAATTGGAACATAAAAAGAGATAATAACTAACAATAAAGCTATAATATTAGTTAAATAAGATTTCTTTAAAGCCATTTGAACCTCTATTTATCTTTAAAAAACCACTCAAAAGCAAACATTAATCCAGGAGTTTTTACTATATTATCATTATATATAAACTCTCTAGCACTACTAATAGGTATTTCAACAACCTCTATCATCTCTTCACCTACAACTCCACCACCTTGTGTTACTCTTCTATTATTATCTACCTCAACATAGTATAGATGTTGTTTAGAACCAGAAAAACCTACACTAGTATGAAAAGATGCAATTTTAATTAACTCTTTTGCATCTACCTTATAACCTGTCTCTTCTATAACTTCTTCACTAGCAATCTGCTCTAGTGTTAAATTTTTATCTACCAAACCAGCACAAAGCTCTAAAGTTACACCATCATCTCCTAAATGTGCATAAACTGCTGGGCGAAACTGTTTTACACAAACAAATGAGTTGTTATCTCTATTATAAATTAAAATTGCTACACTATCATAAGATTTAACAACTTCCCAACTTCTACTCTCTCCATTTATCTTATAGGTAGCTAATGATGGCTTTATAAACTTTCCATCTACAAGAGGTTTTAACTTAAAATCTTCTATTTTAAATTCCATATCTTTTCCTATAATAATATTACTTTTGCTAAACCTAAAAATGCAAAAAAGCCTACAATATCTGTTACTGTTGTAAGCAATACGCTACTAGCAACTGCTGGGTCTATACCAATCTTTTTTAATACCAAAGGTATAGCTGCACCAAAAAAACCTGCAAATAGCAAATTAATTACCATAGCAGCTGCAATTACAACTCCTAACTTATAATCACCAAACCAAAAATAGGCAATTATACCCATTACTATTGCAAAAATAGTCCCATTTAACAAAGATACAATAATTTCTCTATTAATAGCTTGTTTAGCTTCACTCCAATTTATCTCTTCTAAAGCTAACTGCCTTACCATTACTGTTAAAGTTTGTGTTCCTGCATTTCCACCCATAGATGCAACGATTGGCATTAATACTGCAAGTGCTACATAAGCTTGAATTGTTTGGTCAAACAGACCAATTACAAAAGATGCTGCAATTGCAGTAAATAGATTTATTAAAAGCCAAATAGCCCTCTTTTTAGTAATTAATGTAATATCTCTCTCATCTTCACTCTCTTCATCTACCCCTGCCATCTTATAGATTTGCTCAGTTGCACGCTCTTCTATAATATCATAAATATCATCAGAGGTAATTCTACCAATTAAATGCCCTTCACTATCGACAATAGGCAATACTACCAAATCATAATCTTCAAAATATTTAACTACATCATCTATACTGCTATGGGCACTTAAATATCTAACTTTCTTATACTGTTTTTTTAAATGCTCTCTATATGTTTTATTAAAATCAAATGTAATTACATCTTCTAATGGAATATATCCAATTAATAAATTAAATTCATCAGTTAAAAAAACAGCATAAATATTATCTAAACCATCCTCTTTTAACTTTTTTAATCTCTCTATCGAATCGCCAACTCTTTCATCTAACTTAGCACTAAAAAGCTCTGTTTGCATTAAAGACCCAGCTTCATCTTCATCATAACCTTGAAGCCTCTTAATATCCTTAGCATCCTCTTCATCTAAGTTAGATAAAACCTCTTGCTCTTTTTGGCTATCAAGTTCAGCAATATCTTGAACTAAATCTGCCGCATCATCACTATCTAACTCATCTACTACATCTGCTAATTTTTTAACAGATAACTCTTCTAATGCTTCATCTTTTAAATACTCTGGAAGCTCTAAAAGAACTTCTCCTAAATACTCTTCGGGGATTTTGCGAAGATAGCTAATATATACATCTTTACCTTCATTATGGTAAATCTCTTTTATAACTCTTGCAATATCACTTGGATGGCGATGTTCAAACTCTTTAGGCTCTTTAATTAAAGAATCAAGCATCTCCTTTTGAATTTGATAATTGAACTCTTGCTTCATGTTGTTTTACTCTTCTCTTTCTTACTATTTTTATATCTATTTTAGAATTTAAACTTTTCCATTTAAAAATACTGCTTTTTATATTAACCATAGAATTATATACAATTTTAGCTCTTAGTGGTAACTCTTTTGATAAATTACTAACAATTTTTACAACTTTTTTAACCCTAACACCATCTTTTACTTTTACAAAATGATTGATAAAGAGTTGTGGATTAACTGCTTTACCTTGTCTATAAACACCTAAATGTAAATGAGGTCCCGTGCTTCTACCACTACTTCCAACTTTACCTATAATTTGACCTGCCCTAACTCTTTGCCCTTTTTTAACTAAAATTTTACTTTGATGAGCATAAAGTGTTAAATATCCATTTCCATGATTAATCTTTACCACTCTACCATATCCACCCATCCATCCAGCATAGACAACTTTTCCATCAGCTAAGGCATGAATAGGAGTCCCTTTTTTTGCACCTAAATCTAAACCTAAATGTGGTCTATATCTATGTAAAATAGGATGCCACCTCTTATATGTAAAGTTAGATGTAACTCTCATTACACTAAGTGGCTTTGTAAAGTGTATATACTTAGCAGCAACTTCTTTTATAGAAGTTGTTTTAGTAACAGAGTCACTATTTGACCATACCTTATACTCATTTGAACTTCTTAAAACAAAAAACTCTTTAGAACCACTATTTATATAAGCTGCCTCTATTATAGGCTCTTCCCAAGGTAAGCCTTTAATACTCTTTTGCCTATATTTAATTACTACTTTATCACCCTTTTTAAGCTTTGTAAAATCTACCTTATCTTTAAAAGCTCTCTTTAGATATGTTGCCAAGTGTGCATTATTTGTAGCTTTTTTAATATCTAAAAAACAGTTACTATCGATTGTTACTGTAACTGTATCTCTAATTACTTTATAATCTATTGGAATAATATCAAATATATAATCTTTACCCTTTTTAGCAATATATATTTGCATCTCCTCACCAATAGGAATTAATGCCTCTTTTAAAACTCCATTAGAGATATTTTCGAAAAATGGAGATTTAGATTGAATTTCAGATAAAAACTCCATATCATCAGGGTCTATTTGAGAATAAACTTTTGTAGAATCTATATTGTGTCTTGTTAAATAACCACTAAAAGTCTCACCACTTTGCCAATAATTTAAACTATAACTACTAGCACTCAACCAAATAGTTGTAACTAACATTAATAAAAAAATACGCATTTTATAAGCCCTTATTAAAATTTTAAGTATATATTATATCAAATTTTAAAACAAGTGTCTATTTATTAAAAAAACAATAAATACAAATAACATAAATTAAAACTATAAAAAATAGATTAAATTCACGATTAATAAGTATTAGTTACTCTCTTAAGACATAATATATACATAAATTAAATTTGCTAAAAAATGGCTATTATAGATAGATATATTAAAATAGATGTTATAATATGAGCAAAGCTTTTATAAAATTTTAATAAATATATATAATTTTTTACTAAAAGCAGTAAAATGGATATAATTTTAAAATAATTTTAGATAATATAAAATAGAGCTAGAGTGCTAAAAAAGAGATTTACAGAGCTAGTAGATAGTATAAAAAGTTACAAAAAGTAACTAAAAATATTTTATGGAGAGAATAATGAAAATTTCAGAAGAAGATATTAACTTTTTTATAAATTTAGTTGGAAAAGAGAATGTATATACAGATAAAGCTCATAAAAGAGCTTACAGTTATGATGCAACAAGAACTTACTACGAACCAGATGCAGTTGTTTTCCCAAGAAACGAAGAGGATATTAGTAAAATTTTAAAATATTGCAACGAAAGAGGTATTATTATAGTTCCTAGAGGAGCAGGAAGTGGCTTTACAGGTGGGGCTTTACCTGTAAATGGTGGTATTACTTTAGCAATGGAAAAGCATATGAACAAAA
>CAYMGA010000074.1:0-5787 GCA_964389865.1 uncultured Nitratifractor sp. | reverse complement strand
AAGCAATTGCCTTGTCTATTAGCAAATTTTGACCATCATATATATATTTAGAGCTGATTATTTTCACTATTTATTCCTTTTTAAACATCTTATAACAACACTTTTAATAGAATTATAACAAATTAAAAACAAAGGTAGATTATATGAAAATAGTAGTTATTCAAGGACCAAACTTAAATATGTTAGGTGTTAGAGAACAACACATTTATGGACCAATGAAACTAGAAGAGATTCATCAACAAATGAAGGCATTTGCAGAGCAAAATGGTGTAGAGATAGAGTTTTTTCAAAGTAACTTAGAGGGTGAAATTGTAGATAGAATTCAAGAGTGTATGGGTGATGCTGATGGTATAATTATTAATCCTGCTGCATATTCTCATACTTCTATTGCAATTCGTGATGCTATTGCTGCAGTTGAGATTCCAACAATTGAAGTTCATTTAAGCAATATTCATGCAAGAGAAGATTTTAGAAAAAAATCTTTAACAGCAGAGGTTTGCCAAGGTGTTGTTGCTGGTATGGGACCATTTGGATACCATTTAGCAATGATAGGAATTGTTCAAATTATGAGTGAAATTGCGGCTATGAAAGAGGCTCAAGAACAACAAAACGCTTAATGAATTATATTGTATATAAAAATGAAAACGCACTCTACTATGAGTGTGGTTATAGTTGTGATAATGCAATTTTTGTAAAATTGGGAGAGGACTCTTTTTTTATTACTGATGGAAGATATGAGATAGATGCTAAAGAGAGTTTAAAAGATACTCAAGTTATTATTGCAAAATCGCTTGTTTTAGAGGTTGCTAAAATTTTAAAAACTTATAAAGTTAAAAAAGTTATTATTGACCCAAATGAGTGGACTCTATTTAGTTTTAATTTGTTAAAAGAGAATACTCCTGTAAAATTTAAATTAATTCCTTCATTTTCTCATAAAAAGAGATTAGTTAAAACTAACAAAGAGTTAGAGTATCTATCTAAAGCTGTTAAATTGGGTAGAAAAGCTTTTAAAAGGGTATCAAAAGAGATACAAGAGGGTTTAAGCGAACAAGAGTTAAATTTTTTAGCAGAATCTATATTAAGAGATTATGGAAAAAGAGATTTAAGTTTTGAACCAATTTTAGCAATAGATGAAAATGCTTCTAAACCTCATGCTATGCCTACTAAAAAGGTTTTAAAAAGTGGTGCAATTTTGCTTTTTGATGCAGGTGTAAAGTATAGGAGATACTGTTCTGATAGAACTAGGACAGCTGAGTTTAAAGATGGTTTTCATTTTAAATATAGGCAAAAATTTAAATCTAAAAAGATACAAAAAGCTTATGATACAGTTTTAAAAGCCCATGATATGGCAATTAAAAAAGCCAGAAGTGGAATGAGTGGTGCAAATATAGATAAAATCGCAAGAGATGTTATCGAAAAGGCAAATATGGGGCAATATTTTGTCCATTCAACTGGGCATGGAGTGGGGTTAGATATTCATGAAATGCCATATATATCAGCTTCTAGTAATACAATAATAGAAGATAATATGGTTTTTACAATAGAGCCTGGTATTTATATAGAGGGTGAATTTGGTATCAGAATAGAAGATATGGTAGTAATGAAAAATGGTAGAGCAGAACTTTTATAGGTTTTAAATGGGTGGTTATTTTTATAAAAAATTAAATAATTCTAAAATTATTATAAAAAGTGCAAATTTTCCTACTCTTTTTAAATATAATAATAAAAACAGTATAGCTTTAATTGGTGTTGGTGGGAATTTAGGAGATGTAAAGAGAAGATTTAATCATCTTCTTATCTATTTAAAAAGAGATAAATTTATTAAAGTTATTGCAACATCTATTATTTTTAAGAATCCACCTTTTGGTTTTTTAGAACAACCCTTTTTTTATAATACACTTTTTTTAATTGATACAAAATTGACTCCAATGAAACTATTAAGGCATCTACAAAGAGTAGAAAAGTATTTTAAAAGAAAAAGAGAGTTTAAAAATAGCCCAAGAACACTAGATTTAGATATAATATTTTATGAAAAAGAAGAGGTTTCTAAAGCGCCTACTTTAATTATTCCTCATCCACATTGGAGTAAAAGAGAGAGTGTGCTAGTGCCTTTGAAATACCTTAAAGGAGTAAAATGCTTAAAGAGAGTTTTATAGCACCAACACCAAATGAAGCATATAAGTTAGCAGTTAGAAAATATGGTTCTATAGATAATTTTAAAGTAGTTAAAGCTTCTCAATATAAAGATAAAAGTGGGGAGTTAATATCTGAAATAACTATAGAAATAGAAGAAGAGATTTTTAAAAAGTATGCAGGTGTAGATGAAGAAGAGGTTTTATTAGAAGAGATAAATATATTAAAATCTAAAATGGATAGAATGAAAGAGGTGTTACAACCAAAGAGTAAAGAGAATAACTTAATATCAGAGGTAAAAGATTTATTAATAAAAAAGGGTTTAAATAAAAATTGGGTTGATTATATGCTTGACCCATTTATTGGAACACAAGTTTCTGAAGATAGAGAACTTTTACTCTCTTTTGTTCTTGAAGAGATAGAAGATGCTTTAGTGGTATCAAAAAAGGCATTAGAGGCAAGAGTAAATATTTTTGTTGGTCCAACAGGTGTTGGTAAAACAACAACAATTGCTAAAATAGCTGCTTGGAGTCTATTAAAAGGTGTTAAACAAAAATCTATCGCAATTATTAATTTAGATAATTTTAGAGTGGGTGCATATGAGCAGTTAGGATTTTATGCTAAAGGTTTAGGTGTAGATTACTATTGTGCTAGTGATGCAGATGAGTTTAGCAAAATATTAAAAAGTTTAAAAAATAAAGATTTAATATTTGTTGATAGTGCAGGAAGTTCGCCTTATGATATAGGTAAGCTTTTAAATACTGTAGAGTTTTATAAAAGTAATACAAACTTAGAAGATAGTAACCTTCATTTAGTTATATCTTCGGCATCAAAGTATGTAGATTTAAAAGATATTTATGAACATTTTTCATTTTTGAATATAGATAAGTTAATAGTAACAAAAGTTGATGAAACTAGAAATATAGGTAATTTAATAGCATTTTTATTAGAGACAAAGTTACCAGTATCTTTTATAAGTATGGGACAAAAAGTTCCAGATGATTTAAAAGTTGCTACTAAAAGAGTAATATTAGAGCATTTTATTGGTGAGGTTAATGCAAAATAATTTACAAGCAGATTTCGAACAATTCTCGTTAGATAACTCTTTTATTGAATCTGAGGCTATAGATATGCACTCAAAACTTCTTAAAAAGTTAAAAAAAGGGTCTTGGTTAGAGCTTGGTTCAGATATTTTAAAAGTTAATATTATAGTTGATAAATATCTTAGTAAAGCAACTCTTTATTCAAATGATAATTATATTTTTATAAAGCTTGACTCTAAAAAGAAAAAATATAAAAAAATAGAGACTAAAGATTTTTATTTTAAAATGAATTTAAATATTAGAGTGCTTTTAAATAATATGCTATTAAATAAAAACCCAATAAGTGCAACCCTTATGAATAAGAGTAAAGATTTTGCAAAAGTAAAGTTATATTTTCAAGATAAAATTTATGTAGAGATAGAAGGTATTTTATGAAAAAAGTTTTAGTTGGAATGAGTGGAGGTGTTGATTCAACTGTTAGTGCTGTTTTATTACAAAAAGATGGTTTTGAAGTTGAAGGTGTATATATGAAACTGCACGATTTAGAAGATTATCATGAAAGTAATATTAAAAAAGCACAAAAAGTTGCTAATTATCTTGGAATAAAGCTTCATATATTAGATATTAAAGATGAGTTTAAAGATAAAGTATATAACTATTTTATTAAAAGTTATGTAGATGGTTTAACTCCAAATCCTTGTGTAGTTTGTAATAGAAATATTAAATTTGGTAAGATGGTAGAGTTTGCCAACTCTTTAGGAATAGAGTATATTGCTACAGGACACTATGTTAGGGTAGAAGATGGATTTATTAAAATAGGCAAAGATTTATCAAAAGACCAAAGCTATTTTTTAGCTGAAGTAAAAAAAGATGTAGTATCTAGGTTGATATTTCCGCTTGGTAACTGGTTAAAAAAAGATGTTAAAGAGTTTGCCTCAAATATAGAGGTTTTAAAAGAGTTTGCAACACAAAGCGAGAGTAGTGAAATTTGCTTTGTGCCAGATAGTTATGTAGATATTTTACAAAAACATACTAATATTAATTTACCTGGTAAGGTTTTAGATAAAGAGGGTAAAGAGGTAGGTCACCATAAAGGATATATGCACTATACCATAGGAAAGAGAAGAGGCTTTTTTGTTAAAGGTGCGCATGAGCCACACTATGTAATTAATATTGATGCTAAAAATAATACTCTTATTGTTGGTAAGCAAGAGGATTTAGCAATAAATGAGATAAAAATTTTAAATATTAATCTTTTTATAGATAAAGATAGTTTTGATTGCGAAGTTAAAGTTAGATATAGAGCAAAAGCTATTAAGGCAAATGTTAAAATTTTAGGTAATATGGGTGTAATTTATTTAAAAGAGGCTGTATATGGCGTAGCTAGAGGACAATTTGCAGTATTTTATGATGATGATATTTTACTTGGTGGTGCAGAGATTGTAGATATTTAATAAAAAATTAAGCTCTAAATAGATATAATTTCGCTGTTAATAAAAATTATTATTTAGGAGATTAAATGTTAGTAACAAATAAAGCACCAGACTTTACAGCAACAGCTGTTTTAGCAAATGGAGAGATTGTAGAAGATTTTAATTTATATGAGAATATTGGTAAAAATGGAGCAGTATTATTCTTTTATCCATTAGACTTTACTTTTGTATGTCCAAGTGAAATTATTGCTTTTTCTCATAGAATTAAAGAGTTTGAAGAGAGAGGAATTAATGTAATTGGTTGTTCAATCGATTCTCAATTTAGTCACTTTGCATGGAGAGAAACTCCAGTAGAAAAAGGTGGTATTGGTAGAATTAACTTCCCACTTGTAGCAGACTTAACAAAACAAATTGCAAGAGATTACGATGTATTATTAAATGATGCAGTAGCTCTTAGAGGTTCTTTCTTAATAGATAAAGATGGAACAATTAGACATGCAGTAATTAATGATTTACCACTTGGTAGAAATGTTGATGAGATGTTAAGAATGGTTGATGCTATGATTTTTACAAATGAGCATGGAGAAGTTTGTCCAGCAGGTTGGACGAAAGACCAAGAAGCTATGAAACCAGATGCACAGGGTGTTGCAGAGTATCTTGCAAAACATGCAGAAGAGCTATAAGCTCTTTTGTAATTAAGCTTATTTGAGAGTATTAAGTTAGTTTAACTCTCTTTTTACTTTTGTACTCTTTCATATACTAACTTCGTATATTAGATTTCTTGTAAAACTCATAAGTTGAAAATATTGTGATGTGCAATAGATAATATTCTCTTTTCTTGATTTTTGCAAGAAGTCTATTCAATTTTCAAACGAGGTCGAATGAATAAAGAGTTTTTATTACCAATAACCAATCACTAAAACCCTTTGCTAAGCTTTAATGGCTAAAATGGTATAATTCTTGCAATTTTTAAAATCTTAAGGAATACTATATGTTTGAAGTTGTAATTGGTTTAGAGGTTCATGTTCAATTAAATACAAAGACTAAACTATTTTGCTCTTGTGCTACAAGTTTTGCTGAGCAACAAAATTCTAATACTTGTCCTACCTGTTTGGCTCTTCCAGGGGCTTTGCCTGTTGCTAATAAAGAGGCTATTATTAAAGCTATGAGATTTGGAT
>CAYMGA010000073.1:0-5788 GCA_964389865.1 uncultured Nitratifractor sp. | reverse complement strand
TTTGCAGAAGAAATTAAATAAAATTTAACTAACTTGAGTTTTTATCTTTTAAAAGCTTCTAAAAAATCATCATAACTTGCACTTTTAAGTGCATATAATTCATTATCAATTTCTATAAATCTAAAGTCCCCACTATTTTGTAATTTTTTTGCAGCTTTTATAAATTTTGATTTATCTCTTTTACTCAATTTTAAATTTTTAGCCAACTCATTTAACTCTATATAACTATTGATATCTATATAAGTATCTTTTTCAAAATCTAAATTTTTTGAGCCTTTAACTTTTAAGTGTTCTATTTGAGTTCTATATAGTTGTTGCATCTCTCCAAATGCTTCTTTAAGAAGGTCAACTTCGCTTTTTAGTGTGCCAACAATCAAATTATTTGTCTCTTTTAAATCTTTTATTGTATCTTTTAAAATAGATATAGTCTCATCTTTTGCTTTTAAAATATCTTTTTGCATAGAGTCTGAATTGTCAGTTTTATTAGAGTCTATATTTACAGATTTATCAAGCTCTATAAAAATTTGACCATCTATCTTTTTTGCTTTAAGGAGTCCTCTTTTTATTTTGGCGTAAACCGCCTGTCTAGATATTCCACACTCTTTTGCATATTCAGACGGCTTAATTAATCTCCCCATTTTGGACTCCTTATTAATTACCTATTATAATAACATTTTTTTTAAAAAATGTAAAGTATTATGACAACGCATATTCAATACTCTTTACCTTCTACTACAGGCACGAAATGGCACTCTTCTATTCTATTAGCTTCAATTCTTCCATTTTTTTTGTGATATTTTGTAATCATTTGTAAACCATTATTTTCTAATGGAGCAATCAATATACCATTTTCTGCAAGTTGATTAAAGATAACTTGAGGTATCTCTTTTGGAGAAGCTGAAAATATTATTCTATCAAATGGGGCAAAAGCTGACCAGCCATTATTGCCATCATCAAATTTAGATATAATATTATTAATACCAAGCTCTTTAAATCTACCTCTTGCCTCTTGCAGTAAAGAGTCAATTCTCTCTATTGTAAATACTCTTCTAAATAGTTTAGAAAGAATAGCAGCTTGATACCCACTACCACACCCTATCTCTAAGACACTATCACAACCATTTGGCTCAAGATATTGTGTCATTTTAGCAACTGTTAATGGTGAACTAATCCACTGCTCACTATCCATTGGAAGAGCATCTAAACTATATGCTAAATGTTTAAATATATCACTTACAAAGAGTTCTCTATCTACACTAAGTAGTGCCTCTTTTACACTCTCTTCTAATATAAATTTCTCATTAATAGAGTTTACCATATCTTTAAGATAGTGATATTTAGTCTGTTTTGCTACATGATCCATAAAAATTGCTTTTGTCATCATAAAAAGCCTTTTAATCCATTTTTTATATTATATAATATTTTTTTTAAAATGAGAAGAGATTTCACTTTATTATATTATTTAATATATATTTTTTACAAAACTACACTTTTTAATATAACTTTAAGTATCTTCTCATAAACCTTACTTGCTTTAAATCTATATAACCTCTAATAACTTCACTTGCATCATCTCTTACTAATCCACCCATTGGAGCATATATCGCACTAGATTTAGCCATCCCATCTTTTGCAGAGTTTGCAACTAATACATAACATTGATTTACTATAGCTAATGCATTTGCAATAAGCTCTAAATGTTGCTTTCTAGGCTCTCCCCATTGGCTTGGAACCACTATAATATCAGCACCTTCTAATTTGCTCCATAGTTCTTTATATCGAAGTTCAAAGCATATCAATACTCCATATATCAAACCATCAATCTCAAATTTTACAATATCTTCACCATCTCCTGCCCTTAAAAATTTATCTTCATCACCAAGTTTAAAAAGCTTATATTTGCGTTGTCTATGAATAATTTTACCATTATGAATTACTACTGCTTCATTCAAAAAATAGTCATCTTCTTTAACCAAAAGTGTTAATATTAAAATTTGACTCTTTATATTTTTTAGTAACTCTTGTAGTGCATATTGGCTAAATTTTACTGCCTCTTCTAAATTTTCATAATCATAATCAGTTAAGCAAACCTCTGGAGCTACAATAATAGCCTCTTTAGGTAACTCTTGAATATATGATAAAATTTTATCTAAATTTTTTTGATAATTTGGATTATTTTTTAACTGCAAAAGAGCTACAGCTTTCACTAACTATCCTTTGGTTTAAAAAAATCTATATTTCCACTTTTGGTAACTATAATATTACCATCTTTTAAAAGATTATTAAAGAGATTTTTAGATTTATTATCAAATAGAGTATTAATATCTTGCATAGTTAGTGGTCGTCTCTTTAGTGTCTCTAAAATATCCTCTTTACTATAACTATATTTTGAGTTAATCTCTTTGTGTTTTGAAGCAATAGATATTGGTAATTTAGAGTCAAAATATAAAGAGAGTTTATGTAATTTATCATAGCTAATTGGTTTTACACTGTATGCTGGTGGTCTATCTATTGTTCCTATATCTACTCTTGTTGGATTAATTTGCATTAAAAAGTTATTTAATAGTTTTACCTCTTCTTCTTTATCGTTAATACCATCTACAAAAAGTATCTCTATTAAAAGTTCACCTTTATAAGTTTTACTAAACTCTAAAATACCCTTTTTTATTGCTTCTATATCTATATTACTACTTGCTCTATCTATCTTTTTAAAACATTTACTACTAATACAATCAAGTGATAGCTTTACACTATTAAAACCATTTAATGCATCTTGTATATCTTTTTTGTCAATTGTGCTAGAGTTTGTCAATATTAGAGTTTTAATTTTTCCTTTAAAGGAATTAATTTGAGTAATTAGCTCCTTTAAATGAGGGTATAGAGTTGGTTCACCATTTGCTGTAATTGTCAAATAGTCAATATCTTTGTTAACTTCTAAAGCTTTTTTAATCTCTATAATTATCTCATTAACTGGAACAATTTGATTATAAGTGTCAACTGTTTTTGCACTTTGAAGTTCACAATATAGACAATCAAAGTTACACTGTTTCAGACTAGGGCTTAAATCTACCCCTAACGATTTCCCAAATCTTCTTGAGTTTATTGGTCCAAATATTATACTACTCAAAACCCAAATACCTTTTTTTCTAAATGATACAATCTATATCTAATATTTTTTGATTTAACTGAAGCTTCTACATCAACTAACTTAAAAGTCTCTTCTAAAACTCTTGCCGATTCAGTTGCTCTTGAAAAATTTGCTAAAATTAAATCTTCTAAACTCTCTCTTTTAAGTTCACTAGGGATACTCTCTTTACTAACATCACCTTCTATATCTCTATGGGCTAATCTATCTTTTGAAATTAGTGGAGTTAATTGGTGTCGAAGCTCTTTAAATGCAGAGCTTAACTCTGCATTATCGTATATATATCGTTGCACATCTTCTAAGGTTCGAAGTGCCTCTTTTAATCTATTTAAATTAGCATCTAAAACTCTATCTACTTTGCTATTAATCACTATCCATAATTCCTAAAAATTGTAAAATAACTGTAAACATATTTAAGAAGTCAAGATATAGACTTACAGCTGCATCTACTGGACTATCATATGCACCATTTGCTATATTTTGAGTATCATAAATTGTAAATAGACCAAATAGCAAAAGAACTGCTGCACTAATAATCATACCTAAAATTCCACTACCTAAAAATAGGTTTATAATAGATGCTACAACTACTACAATTAGTGTAATAAATAGTGGTTTACCCCAGCTACTAAAGTCTGTTTTAGAGTTAATTGCAAATAGACTTAAACTTCCAAATAGAACAGATGTTGCTAAAAATGCATTACCAATTACAGCACCTTTACCCATACCAATTAAACTAGCAAGTAGTGGCACAAGTGAAACACCTGTAAGGAATGTAAATAGAAATAACATCATCATATTAAGCCCAGGTTTACCACGACTCATACCTAAACCAAAAAATAAAACTAAAAGCTCTGCTCCAAAAATTACCCATTTTAACTTTAATACAGTTGCTGCAAAAGGCATTGTTAAATATGCCCCTAAAGCTGCAACAATCATACTTAGTGCTAAAAGTTGGTAGGTTTTCTTTAGAAAATCTACCCTTTCGCTACTTAGAGCAAAACTTTCTGCTCTTTGTGTTACATACTCTCTATCATATAAAGCCATTAAAAATCTCCTTTTATTTTGCATAAAGCAATATTATTATATCAAATTTAGTGTGTATTCTAACCAAAATTAGATAACTTTTTTGCAACTTATGTTACAATTTAACCAAAAAAGAGTGGATATGTCAAGTAAAAAAATAGAAAATGCCGTAAAAGATATTTTAATAAGTGTAGGTGAAGACCCTAATAGAGAGGGTTTACTCAAGACTCCTCATAGAGTAGCAAAAGCTTATGAGTTTTTAACAAAGGGGTATAAACAAGACCCTAAAGAGATACTTAATAAAGCTCTATTTACAACAACTAACGATGAGATGGTTTTAGTGAGAGATATAGAGTTTTACTCTATGTGCGAACACCATATGTTACCAATTATAGGAAGGGTTCATGTTGCATATATTCCAGATGGTAAAGTTGTAGGTCTTAGTAAAATTCCAAGAGTTGTAGAAGTTTATGCTAGAAGATTACAAATTCAAGAGCAATTAACAGAGCAGATTGCTGATGCAATTAATGATACAATAGAACCAAAAGGGGTAGCTGTTGTTGTTCATGCTAGACATATGTGTATGGAGATGAGAGGGGTAGAAAAGATAAACTCTACTACAGTTAGCTCTGCACTTAGAGGACTATTTAAGAGTGATTTAAGAACTAGAAGCGAATTTTTTAACTTAATTAATGCTAATGTCCCATCTAACTTTTAAAACCATTTTTATATCAGACCTCCATATTGGATCTGATATAACAAATCATAACAAGCTTTTTAAATTTTTAGAGAGTATAGAGTGTGATAAACTATTTTTAGTTGGAGATATTATATATAGAAACATAAAAGAGGATGATGAGAGATTAACTAAATTTGTAGATATTTTAAATAGCAAAAGTTGTGAGATAATTTTTATTATAGGCAATCATGAAATAAGCCGCAAATTACCAATGCCAAAAGTTTTAAGAGATATAAAGTTTCATAAAAGCTATATTTATAAATCTAAAGATAAAAAGTATTTAATAGAGCATGGGGATAGCTATGATACAAAAGATAAAATTTTGCAAACTCTTAAAAAAGTAGATAAAAAGACACATGTTAAAATAAAAAATAGAGCAATCAAAGCTTATATAAAAAAGAGGCTTCATAAAATTTTAAAAGCAACTGCAAAAGTTGTATTACATAAAAGTTATAGTAAATATATGAGTTTAAAGGCTAAAAAAAATAGATGTAATGGTGTAATTTGTGGACATTTTCATAAACCAAATATATCAAAAAAGTATGGTATAGAGTATTACAATTGTGGTGATTGGGATAATAACTGCACTTATATTGCAGAAGATTTTGATGGCAAACTAAGACTTTATAGATTTTAAAGGGTGTAGTGTATCAATGCCATTTCTTTAAGATTATGTTATTGCTTAAAGCTAAAATAAAGCTTTTTTTTTGGAATCTCGAACTTGTTTGAGGATAGAGCATTCCAAGTTGTTTAAACTTTGCGATGCGAATGAGTTCGCATTTCCGAAAACAAGCAAAATCATAGCAAATTTTCCTTATTTCATTGACCTTACGCACTTATAAGATAGAATTGGCTGTTTGTAATTAATTTTTGGTTTC
>CAYMGA010000072.1:0-5941 GCA_964389865.1 uncultured Nitratifractor sp. | reverse complement strand
TGTTAAGTTATGATATAGCTAAGAAAAAAGGTAAAGAGGCAAACTTTATAGTTTATATTACTGGTAAAGTAGATGGTAAAACTGTATATGAAGCTTCAACTAGTCAATTTTTATCTAAAAACCCATTTATTAAATTTAAATTTAAAGGTGAAGCTGGTAAAGAACTTGAGCTTAGCTGGGTAGATTTAAGTGGTAAAACTAAGAGTAAAAAAGCAAAAATCAAGTAAGAGCTTTTGCTCTGAAATTAACCCAATGGGTGAAAGGATTAAAAATGAGTAGAAAGATAATTATTTCTCTATTATCTGCAAGTATAGTTACAGTTTTAAGTGCTGGTAACTTCTCTGCACAAGCAGATAAAGATAGAAAAGCTCTACAAGAGTATATGGAAAAGAAATTTTCTAGTATTAAAAATGCTGGTATATATTTCCCATACTCTACAAAAGAGGAGTTAGAGAAAAACTTTAATTGGGGCATTAAAGGTGATGACTTTAGATTAGGTTCATATGCTTATAATAAAGGTGGTAAAGAGCAGTATGAAGAGATGAATGAAATGCCACCATATGAAGATGCAGTTGATGCTGGTAAAGAGTTGTATGAGAAAAAATTTAAAAATGGCAAATCTTTTAAAGATTGTTTCCCAGATCCTGCAATAAGAGGAGAGTATCCTAAATTTGATAATAAGAAAAAAGAGGTTCAAACTCTATCTATGGCAATCAATAAGTGTCTAAAAGATAATGGAGAAAAGCCTTGGAAAGTAACAAAAGGTAAAATGACTGAGCTTCAAGGTTATTTTGCATCAGTATCTAAAGAGAAGGGTAAAAAAGTTCATATAGTTGTTGACTCTAAAGAGGCAGCTGAAGCTTATGAAAGAGGTAAAAAAGAGTATTATACTCAAAGAGGTTACTTAAATTTATCTTGTGCAAATTGCCATGTTCAAGGTGCTGGAAAAAGAGTTAGAAATGAGTATCTATCTCCTCTATTTGGAGCAACTACACACTTTCCTGTATATAGATTAAAGTGGCAAGGTTTAGGAACTCTAGAGAGAAGAATTAAAGGTTGTGAGAAAAACCAAGGTGAGAATCCACATAAACCAGGTTCTAAGTGGCAAAATGAGATAATTTATTTTATGTCTTATATGTCTAATGGTTTACCAGTTGATGGTCCAGATATCAGAAAGTAAGGGGTTGAATATGAAAATTTTAAAAATTGCAATTATAGCAACAATGACCCTATCATTAGCAAATGCATCTTTAGTAGAAGAAGCAGCTAAGCTAGATGTTAAAAAGGTTTGTGATGTTAAAGCTAATGGTTTAGATAAAGTTTTAGGTGTGGCTAAAAAGTATAATCCAGAAGCTATAAAACTTGGTGTTGAGTTTAAGAGACTTGGTATTAAAAATAGAGAATATATTAAAGCTCTTGAAGCTGCTGTAAAAGCAAAAAGTAAAGAGACTGTAATTAAGTATAAGAAAAAGGGTAAAGAGAAAACTAAAAAATTCCCAACAAATTATGCTGCATGGAGAGCTTGTACATTTGCAGTTAGAGCTTTACAGTTACACGAAGAGGGTAAAAAGACTTGGCGTTTAGCAGTTCCAGGTGATGGTTTTAAATATTAAAGGAAGAAGATGAGTTTTGGAAGAAGAGAGTTTATGTACTTAATGGCGGCACTTGGAAGTACGCCAATTTTTGCAAATTCGCATACACGAATGTCACCAGAGGGTAAATTAAATGATTACTATAAATTAAAGCCTTTTGGTAATGCAAGAATATTACATATGACAGACTCTCATGCACAGCTTATGCCTGTGTATTTTAGAGAGCCTAGTGTAAATATAGGTTTATATGGTAATAAAAATGTTCCACCACATATTGTTGGTAAAGATTTTTTAGATTACTATCATATAAAAGGTAATGATAGATTAACTTATGCATTCTCATGTGTTGATTTTGAAAAACATGCAAAAGCTATAGGTAAAATGGGTGGTTTCGCTCATATTAAAACTATGGTTGATACACTAAGAGGTGAGTTTGGTAAAGATAAAACTTTACTATTAGATGGTGGTGATACTTGGCAAGGTAGTTGGACAGCACTTCAAACTCGTGGTAAAGATATGGTTGGAGCTATGAACCTTTTAGGTGTAGATGTAGCAGTTGGTCACTGGGAGTTTACATATAAAGCAAAAGAGGTTTTAGAAAATGTTAAAGCTCTAAATGCAGACTTTATTGCTCAAAATATCTTTGTAAAAGAAGATGCTCTTATGGATGGCTCTCCAGCTTACGATGAAGATAGTGGATTACTATTTAAACCATATGTTATCAAAAAGCTTGGAAATGCTAGAGTTGCTATTATTGGACAAGCATTCCCATATACAACTATTGCTAATCCAAAAAGATTTATACCTGATTGGACATTTGGTATTAAGCCAGATGAATTACAAGAGTTAATTGGTAAAATTAAGAAAAAAGAGAAACCAGATGCTATTATTTTATTATCACATAATGGATTTGATGTTGATAAAAAATTAGCTCAAGTTGTAAGTGGCTTAGACTTTATTATGGGTGGTCACACGCACGATGGTGTTCCAGAAGCTGTACCAGTTAAAAATAAAGAGGGAACTACTTATGTATGTAATGCTGGAAGTAATGGTAAATTCTTAAATGTATTAGATTTAGATATTCAAAATGGTAAAGTTAAAGACTTTAAATTTACTCTTTTACCAGTATTCTCTGATTTAGTACCAGAAGATAAAGAGATGAAAGCTTATATCGAAAAAGTTAGAAAACCATTCTTAAAAGATATAAATAGAGTTATTGCAACAACAGATGTAACACTATTTAGAAGAGGTAACTTTAACGGAAGCTTTGACCAAATTATCTGTGATGCCCTAAGAGTAGTTAAGGGTGCTGATGTCTCATTATCTCCTGGATTTAGATGGGGAACTTCTGTAATGCCAGGACAAGAGATTACATTTGATGATTTAGCAACTCAAACAGCTATGACATACCCAGAGACATATATGAGAGAGATGGATGGTGCAACTCTTAAAAATGTTTTAGAAGATGTTGCAGATAACCTATTTAACCAAGACCCATTCTATCAACAAGGTGGAGATATGGTTAGAACAGGTGGATTATCTTATACAATCGATCCTCTACAAAAGATGGGTAAAAGAATTAGCAACATTAAGATGCTAGATGGTAAACCACTTGACCCTAAAAAGAAATATAAGGTTGCTGGTTGGTCAACAGTTAACTCTAAAGCTCCAGGAGAGCCAGTATGGGAAACTGTTGAAAATTACCTTAAAAATGTTAAACATATTAAGCAACTTAAAGTTGATACACCAGAGATTATTGGAATTAAAAATAATAAGGGTATTACTAAGTGCTAAATTAGAGTTCAGAGTTTTAAACTCTGCTCTTATAACTTTTAATATTTAAGATACTGTTTTAGCAAAATGGTATGTCAAATATTAAAATCTATTTATTGGAATAGTGATGAATAATAAAAAGTTAGGTAAAGTGTTATCAATATATATTGCACCAATTGGAACAAGTGGTATTAGAGAAAAGAGAAGTTCAATATTAGTTAAAAAAGATTTTGGAATAGAAGGTGATAAGTTTGCTAATAGTGAAGATAAAGATAGATTAATTATGCTAATTGGTAAAAATTCGTATGAATTAGCTAAATCTAATAATATAGATATTCCAGATGTAGCTTTAGGAGAGAATATATTATTAGATTTTGATCCACATACACTTCAAAGTGGTGATATTATCCAAATAGGAGAGGCAATTTTGAAGATAACTAAAGAGTGTACTCTTTGTAAACATCTTACAAAATATAACTCAAAACTACCAAAGTTATTATTGAATAAAAGAGGTATATATGCTACAATAGTGCAAGAGGGAACTATAAATATAAAAGATATAGTAACTCTTTTAGAAGAAGAAAAGGTTGCAATATGAAAAGAAGAGCTTTTATTCTATCTCTTATGTTACCAATGTTCATATTTGGAAAATATAATTTTAAAGACCCTAAGCCTAGTTTTGATAATCCTCGTAAAATTATTATGAAATTAAATAATAGTGATATTCACTATGCAAACCATCTACTTGGAACTATTTATAATATCTTAAAAGAGTATCCAGATAGTGGTTTAAAAGTAGTTGTAATTGCTTATGGTCCAGGAATGAGAGTAATAAAAAAAGATTACGATAAAAAGACACTATCACGAATAACTTCTCTAATGGAGTATGATGTAGAGTTTATTGGGTGTATTAATACAATGCAAACAATGGGTTGGAAAAAGAAAGATTTTATAGATGATATTACATTCGTTCAAGCAGGAATTGTAGAGGTAATTGAGAGACAAGCTCATGGTTTTATAGATGCAACACCATATTAGGCTTAATTTTATTACTTAAAGGTGAAAGTAAAAAGCTTATTTTATAAGTAGCTAGTAAAAATTAAACATAAATAACTTTCAAAGGAGTATAGGGATATAGAAGAAGTGTAGAGAAAGTAACATCATATTATCTATACTCCTTTTCATCTGATAAAAATGTTTTAAAGCCATTTTATGGTATAATTATTAAAAAAGGCTTTAAAATTAGATATTTATTATTACTTCTTTTACTCTTATTTCTAGGTTGCAATAGTTCAACTACTAACAATAGTATTAATGATTTAAATAACTCTACTAAAGAGATTAAAGAACAAAATCGTAGTAGCAAGTTAGATTTTGTTAATATATATTTTTCTAAAAATAGTGGTAAGTTTAGTGGAGGAGTAGATGATGCAATAATTAAAGATATTAATAGTGCTAAAAGTAGTATAAAATTAGCTATATATTCACTTACAAATTTAAAGATTGCAGATGCCATTATTAAAGCATATAATAAAGGTTTAGATGTTGAAGTTATAATAGAGAGTGATAATATAGATGATAAAGGTTTTAAAAAGTTAAAAGATGCTGGTATAAATTTAGTTAAAGATAATAATAATAATTCTTTGATGCATAATAAATTTTTAATAATTGATAATAATTTTATCTGGAGTGGTTCTGGTAATTATAACTATTATAGCTTTTATAGAAATTATGAAAATTTTGTAAAGATTAATAAAAGCCTTATAGCAAAAGTATATAGTGAAGAGTTTGAAGAGCTAAAAAGTGGTGCTAAAGAGTCTGGTATCTATTTTGGTAAGTATATCGAGATATATTTTTCTCCAGAAGATAACTTTAAACAAAGAGTTATAGAGTTAATTAATAAAGCTACTAAGAGTATTGAGTTTATGATTTACTCTTTTAGTGATCAAGATATTGCTGATGCTCTTATTGAGGCAAAAAATAGAGGCGTTGATGTAAAAGGTTTGTTTGATGCTAGTTGGAGTAAAAATCAATACTCTAAAGATGAGTATTTACAAAATAGAGATATTAATATAAGTTATAGCAATAGTAAAAGATTACTACACGATAAAGTAATGATTATAGATGCAAATATAACTATAACAGGCTCTTACAATTTTACAATATCTGCTAATAGTGAGAATAGAGAAAATAGTATTATTCTTAAAAGTAATAAAATTGCAAAAAAGTATATGTTAGAATTTGAAAGAATTTATAGATTAAGATAACAATATTAACATAAGATTAGATAGAGCTATAAACCTGAGTTCGACAGAATATCATAGCCACAGCTTTATGAGCTTAATCTTTAGCTAAATTAAATTTTTCTCAAAGAGAGTGCAAACACAAGGTAGGACTAACTGATTAATTCAAAAAAATTTGAATCGGCATAAGGGAAAGCTCATAAAGCCTGAAGGGAAGCCAAAAATGGGCAATCTTTTCCAAATAAAATTCTTGAATTACCTATGGGCAGTCCTACGAGTTTGATTTAAAATTTCTTTGCATTCTTTGGCTTCTGTGGCTATGATATTCTGTCG
>CAYMGA010000071.1:0-5961 GCA_964389865.1 uncultured Nitratifractor sp. | reverse complement strand
TTCCGTAATTTTTACCATCACTTAAGAACTTCTTCATATTCATAGGTCCATCTTTTCCATTTACATCTGGATAGAACCCATTAACATTTGGCATAACAACTTTCATTAACTTCTCTTTAGTTAATACGAAATCATCATCCAAATCTTGACCATCTATTTGAATCTCTTCTACCGATAATAGATATGCAACGATAGCATAAACTTCATCATTTGTCAAACTCATTGGATGTGGGAATGGCATACCAGTTTTTACATACCACCATAGTGTTGATGCATATGGCCAATAAGCACCTATACTTCTTTCAGGTGGCTCATCTCCTTTTTCAGGGTCAACAAGTTGATTCTTAAGTGTCTCTATATCTCCACCAGTTAATTTTGGATAACCTTTACCACCAGTTCCCATATCGCCATGACACATAGCACAATGTTTTGCAAATAGTTCATCACCTTGAGCTACACTACCTTTACCATCAGGTAAACCTTGCCAATCATATCTTACATCAATATCTGATGCTTTAATTTCATTAGCAGTTGGTTTTCTACCATATGTAAAACCTTTAGCAGCTTCTGCTTTTTCATTTACTTTGTAAACTCCAGCATATGAACCTTTAACTACTTTATAATCAACACCACCATCAATCGCTCTCTCTTTAAAAGATGGAGCTTTAACATCTGCTGCAAATATAGAAGTTGCTGCAAATAGAGTTAATGCTGCTACCTTAGATAATTTTTTAACTTCTAATGTGAACATTGTTTACCTCCCCATTTGCTTTAACTTCCCATGTTACAATTGCATTTCTGTGGTAGATTGCCTCTACACCCATAACTTTAACTTCTTGGTCAATTGTTGGTTGTACAAAACCAGCATCATCATAAGCTCTAGAGCTAAGAAGAATTGGCTTACCATCCCACTTATACATAAAGCTAAATCTTGTCCAAGATTTTGGTAATACTAAACCTTTTAAGTTAGCTTCTGTCCAGTTTTTACCACCATCAAAGCTAATATCTACACCTTTAATTGTTCCTTGACCACTCCAAGCAAGACCTTCAATCTCTACAATATCACCCTTTTTAAGGTCAGTCCAAGGCTTATCTGGACATGGGCTTGTAATTACAGAGTTTACCTCCATTGGCCAGAAGTATCTAATAGCTTTACCACTAGGAGTTAACATTGTATATTTAGATGTCTCCTCTTTTGCATGCCAAGGCTTATCACCAAATTCAAGTCTCTTTAACCACTTAACATTTAAGTTACCTTCCCAACCTGGAACAAGAAGTCTTACAGGGTAACCTTGTTCAGGACGAAGTGCTTCACCATTTTGAGCCCAAACTAACATAGCATCATCTAAAAGTTTCTCTACTGGAAGAGTTCTACCCATATGAGAGTTATCACTACCTTCTGCTAAAACCCATTTAGCTTCTGGTTTAATACCTACATCTTTAAGTAGAGTTGATAGCTTAACACCAGTCCACTCTGCTGAACTCATCATACCCTTCATAAATTGCAGTGTATTAAACTGTGGTGCTCTCCAACCAGTAGAGCCATTTGCAGGACACTCAATAAAGTGAATTCTAGACTCACTTGGATATCTTTTAAGCTGATCTAGCGTTAAAACTAATGGATTTTCAACTAAACCATGAATAATTAATCTATACTCATTTGGATCAACAATTGCTACTCCACCATGAGCTCTATTAAAAAATAGACCATTTGGAGTAATAATTCCATTAAGTTCATGTATTGGACACATTGCAACAGAAGCATACATATCACCAGAACTTAAAAGTTTATGTACTCTTCTTTTAACATTATGTTCATATGGAGATGGCATCCCGTATAGATGCTTATCTACAGGTAAACCTAGCTTTTTACCCCACTCAGGTTCTTTAATAAGTGCTGGATCATCTTCTGCACTAAGAGAAGCCGGCACTACTGCACTAGCAGCAACAACAGAAGCAGCTATATTTTTCAAAAAGCCCCTTCTGCTATTTGCTGTTTTATTATCTTTAATTTTATTCAACTAATATTACCTCCTATAACTAAGATTTATACTACAATTCTAACAATATTTGTATAAATAAAAGAGAGGTTATTTGATTATTTTATTAGTTTTTATTATATGATACAATTAGTTACACTTGAATATAAAAATAAATAATTATTATTTACCTAAAAGATAAATAAAATTGATTATATATCTATAGATATACGATTTTATTGAATTGTTAAGTTTTTTAACTATTTTTTATTTTCTCTAACCATTGGGCTAAACTCTTCTCAAAACCAATTTTTAAGCTTTTGTAAAAATTCAACTCTTTTTCTAAGTATTTTTGTTTAACAAATCCACCAAATTTATGTGGATTTAAGTAACTTTTTGAATTTGGCAGAATATTTTCTGGAATATCTAAAAATAAGCCATTATTAACCATTTCTAATGCTCTATTTATCGCCTCGTAAGAGCTACGACTCTTAGGAGAAGAGGCTAAATAAACAACAAGTTGAGCAAGAGGTATTCTAGCTTCTGGAAAACCAATTTTAGATACAATTGTTAAAACTGAAGCTGCCAAGTTTGTAGCATTTGGATTTGCATTGCCTATATCTTCACTTGCTATTATTGCTAAGCGCCTTGCAATATATTCTGCACTCTCACCCTCATTTATTAATCTTGCTAAATAGTAAAGTCCTGCATCTATATCACTCCCTCTAATACTTTTAATCATTGCTGAAGTTAAATTATAGTGACTATCACTTTGACTTGTTCCATCTCTTAAAGCTTGAGAACGAATAGTTTTTAGAGTATCTAATGTTACTTTATTACTAACTACAGATGCACTCTCAAGTAAATTTAAAGCCCCTCTAACATCACCATTTGAGCTTGTAGCAATATACTCTATTGCCTCTTTATCTATATCTATATTCTCATTTTTAGAGACTTTTTTAATTAAAGCCTCAATATCCTCTTTTTTAACTCTATTTAACTCAAAACTATGACTTCTTGAGCGAAAAGCAGAACTTAATGTATAGTATGGATTTGTAGTAGATGCTCCAATTAAAATAATTTCACCACTCTCCATAAATGGTAAAAGCACCTCTTCTTGATTTCTTGTTAGTCTATGTATCTCATCAATAAAAATTAGAGGCTTATTTAGTGCATTTTGGTATTGTTTAATTACTCTTCTAACCTCATCAATTTTAATAGTTGTTGCATTAAATTCATAAAAATCTAACTCTAACTCTTTAGCAATCACTCTAGCAAGTGTAGTTTTACCACATCCAGCAGCTCCAAAGAGTATTGTATGTGGAAAGTAATTTTTAGCTATAAATGCTCTAAAAATACCATTTTCACCAACTAAATTATCTTGAGACAATATATCCTTTAAGTTTTGTGGTCGATATTTTTGTGCAAAATTTATCAATTATATAACCTTTATTTCATTGCTAAATGCATAAAGCATAAAGCTTTTTTTGGAATCTTGAACTCAGGTTTACAGATAAGTAGTAACATAAAATTAAAATATAATATCAAGGGGGTATAGGTGTAGAGGTGTGAAGGGGTAGAGATAGTAAACTGACAATATGATGTTACTTTCTATACACCTCTTCTCCTCTATTCCTATACTCCTTTTAAAGTTACTTAAATTACTTGAATATTATACTCCCTATCCTCTCTTGGTCCATCAAATTCACAAAAAAATATAGATTGCCATTTACCAAGGACAAGTTGTCCATTAATAACAGGCATAATAACTCTTTGCCCACAAAGAGCAGCTTTAATATGTGCAGCAGGATTTGAGTCGTTACTTGTATATACTCCATCAGATGGTGCAATATGACTTAAAGATGCTAAAAAATCTCTTCTAAG
Source organism: uncultured Nitratifractor sp. (assembly GCA_964389865.1). Classification (GTDB taxonomy): domain Bacteria; phylum Campylobacterota; class Campylobacteria; order Campylobacterales; family Sulfurovaceae; genus JAADEQ01. The sequence continues at coordinate 2,098 of CAYMGA010000071.1, read as the reverse complement.
TTTTGGGTCTTGATTTTCAAAAAATATAATAGAAGCTGTTGTATGTCCACAAAATATTGTGCAAAGCCCATGAGTAACACCTTTTTTCAAGACTTCTTCTTTTACTCTCTCTGTAATATCTATCATTTGTGTTTTATATTTACTATTTAATTTAACTTTTATCATCTCTCCCCCCTTTGCTCTTTTAAAAATAGATGTAACCACTCATACTCTTTTGTAGTTAAATATCTTGTCTTATTCTCAGGTAAGTTATTTAACTCAAAATTTCCATATGCCACCCTTTTTAAATCTACCACTTCTGCACCAAAGTGTGCAAAAAAGCGTCTAAGCTCTCTATTTTTCCCCTCATTTATTGTAACTCTTAATTTACTATACTTTCCTGTTGTCCCACGCATTTGAAAATCTAAAAATGGTGCAAAATTCATAGATTTAATTTTACTCTTGCTATGCCCACCAGAAGTTGCATCTTCTAAAATTAAACCCTCTTGCATAGCTTTTATCATATCATCAGTTACCATTTTATCAATTTTTATATTATAAACTCTTGGTAATTTACTCTCCATTAATATAGTTGCAACTTTTACATTATCTGTTAGTAACAGTAATCCTTCACTAGCAAAATCTAATCTTCCAACTGGCACAAAGTGTCTAAATTTACCTGGGAGTAGATGATAAATTGTGGTTCTACCTCTATCATCTTTTTTTGTTACAAGTGAGCCTCTTGGCTTATTATAAATTATCATTGTTAATTCATACTCAGGTTTTGGAAATATCTCTTTACCATTTACAAAGACTCTATCACCTTTTTGCACTTGATAGCTAAAGTCTTTTATTGGTTGCCTATTAATATTAACCCTACCCTCTTTTATAAGCTCATCTGCTTCTCTTCGTGAATATTTACTATTATGTGCTATATATTTATTTATTCTCACTCTCTATCCCTGCTGTTATTAAATCGTGTATATGTATTGCTCCAATAGGTTCTTTATTACTATTTGTAACAATTAATAGCTGTATCTTTTTACTCTCAATCAATTTTAATGCATCTACAGCTAAAATATCTGCACTCTCTATAATAAATGGCTCTTTTGTCATATACTCAAATATAGGTTTATCAAAATCAAAATTATCTTTTAGTAGGGCTCTTCTTAAGTCTCCATCACTAAAGACACCTACTACTTTACCCTCTTTTTGAACTATTATATGACCCAATTTTTTTTCACTCATTGTAATTATAGCCAATTTTAGAGGGATGTCAAAATCAACTAATGGTAAATTATCTTTTGTAATTAAAAAGTGACTAGCCTTTAGATACAATCTCTTTCCAAGTGCTCCAGCTGGATGAAACTTTGCAAAATCTTCTCTTTTAAAATCTCTTAAGTGCATTAGGGCAACTGCTAGAGCATCACCAAGTGCTAGAGTTAAAGTTGTGCTAGATGTTGGAGCAATATTTAATGGACATGCCTCTTTTTCGACACTTATATCTATATGTGCATCACTAAATTTAGCTAATGTGGTATTTATAGATTTGCTCATTCCAATAATAGGCACACCAAAATTTTTAATATGTGGTAAAAGGTTTATTAACTCTTCACTAGCACCACTATAACTAATTGCTAATACCCCATCATTTTTGCTAATCATTCCTAAATCACCATGCATGGCTTCAGCTGGATGTAAAAAGAAACTACTAGTGCCAGTACTTGCAAGTGTAGCAGCAATTTTAGAGCCAATATGACCAGATTTACCAACCCCTATTACAATTAACTTGCCCTTTAAATTTAAAATAAGTTCAACTGCCCTATCAAACCCTTTACCAACTCTAGCTTTAGAATTTAAAAGTGCATCTGCTTCTAACTGTAGAGTCTCTTTAGCATATTCACTTGGTTTTTTCATTATTATCTATTTCCTTTCTCTAAAGCAAAGTTTTATTAATGTGTAGAGGAAGGTATATAACTCTTTCCTTTACCCCTCTTCTCCTTCACACCTAACAAACATAAATACTCAACACTTAGCACCTAACACTTAGCACATAATACATAACACTTAACACTCTAAAAATTAAACCATAAATACTGTCGGAATAATAAATGGATAA